>JAKDNQ010000175.1 GCA_030456405.1 Nitrospira sp. | reverse complement strand
GCCATCCCCTTCTCTTGAATACGCGGGGGAGGCGGTGTGAGGCGCAAACTATAAAAAATGGCGATGGCCATGCAGCCGAAGATACCTGCCGTGACAAAGGCGGCGGAGAATCCCGACGCATAGATCAGGTAGCCGCCGATAAACGGGCCAAGTAACGCGCCCGATTGCGTCGAAGCAGTATAGGTGCCGAGCGCGGCGCCTCGCCGTTCTCGATAAAGATCGGCCACGGTCGCCAATGCGCTTGGCGCAAAAATGGCGGTAGCCAACCCGTGGAAAAAGCGCAAGGCGGTCAGGAGGTCGAGGTCCGTGACCCAGGGATAGAGAAACGGGGGAAGTCCGAAGGCCACCACGCCGATCTGAAGCAGAAACCGGCGACCGTAGATGTCGGACAACGCGCCGGATGGCAGCTTCAGGAACACCCCGGTCAAGGTGGAAACCGACACGATGAGTCCGATACGCTCAGGGCCGGCACCCAGCGATTCTGCGAACAGCGCCAACACCGGCATCCGAACCATGTTGTAGCTGATAAAGCAGAACACACCGACCGTGCAGAGCAATGTGAAACTTCGCGACGTCGTCATGGTGACGGTGCCCTGGTTGGGATCATGTCGCCGGCATGCGACAGACTCTCCAGCGCCTGTTTTACAAAGGCCACGTCATCGTCCGGGAAGGCCGGCGGGTCCATGGCCTCAAACAGAACACGGTCGGGATGGCGCCGCATGAGGTGACTCAATCGATTGACAGTGTCCACCCCTTTGCCCAACTTTCGTGTCACGGTCCCCCCGATCAGCGGCCGCAGCAAAGAGACCAATCCTGAGAGGATGCGATTGTCCAACTTCGTGTATGAGACCATGGTCGTATCCATCACTTCGACCCCGTCGGCATCTTTCACCGAACCCATCCTCAGAAACACCACCGCTTTTCCGGTGATATTCGGGAGCAACCGGCTGTCATGCGATCCTTCAACATAGTAAATTCGAGAGCTGCGGTCCTGATAGACGAGTTGCAGAATCCCCTCGGTCCCCTCTCCATCGTACGCCCAGAAACGGTCTGGGCCTCTCGCCTCCGATTTATACAACGCAAGGTCCAAACGATTGATCAAGGCTGCTGCAAGAGGTGGGCGATTCAGCAGGTTGCGATACAACGATTCGGAGAAATCAGTTCGGCGTGGGCCGACCTTGTTCACCGTCGTGTAGTGGTCGATGATCGGCTGCAACCGGCAGGCCCAATCTGGGTCAAGCTTTTCAACCGGAAAGGTCACCCCTTCATACTGAGAGGGCAACTCACAGGTCTCCGATCGAGCCGGACTAGAAGAGATGGCCGTACTCAACCCGATCACCACGAACAAAGCCAGCGAGCCGGCCTTCTGCGAACACAACCGCGCTGGGGACATCACGGCTGCTTTCGAACCTGGATGATGAGATGGATCGGAAAGAGTTGCCCCGAATCTTGTCGCAGTCGCGCTTGCCGCAGCAAGGTCTCAAGCGACGGCGTCACCCTCCCTTCGAAGGACACCTGCCCATTGGTGAGCACGACGAGAGGCTTGGAAGAATCGATGAGCTGTTCGTTCAGAAAGAGGCTGTAGCGTTGGACTCGGTCGGCCCGGACTTCAATGCGATTCTGCGCGACGATCGAGGCGTCCAATCTCGCATATTCTCGCCGCTTGATCAGATCGTCTCGCTTGCTGACCAGATCTTCGGAGAACGCAGCAATGGGATCGGTCGCATCAATGCGCACCCATCCAAACGGTTGAAAGTGACTCGCTTCACGCACGACCGTCACGCTCGTCGGCAAAGGATTGCGCCGTTGGGCATTGAGCCACGTCACCAGCTCAGGCAATTCCTCTCTGGGGAAGTAATGCCCTCCCGCCATGGGATGTTCGCGATCATGTTCTCTATAGACGAAGGGATAGCCCAGCTTCGTGAGTTCACTGGTAATCCTCCGGCTAAATTCCACCGGCATCACCTGATCCTTGGCTCCGTGAATGATGTAGATCGGAGTGGAGCGGAGGTTGGCCAAGAACGGCATCAGCACCTTGTCGAGGCCACTGGCCATGGGAGCAATACCAGCGAACAACGGCGCATCGTGCATGCCGATCACCCAGGCCCCGATCCCGCCGTTGGACATCCCGGTAAGAAAGACCCGGTCAGGATCAATGTGGTAACGCCGTTGCACAGAGCGAATCGTCGCCAGTACCAGTTCTTCGGCGTCTCTCGTATACCAGGCCCCCATTGGAATAGTGGGACAAGCCAAGACATAGTGTTCCCCCAATCGAGCCTGCCAGCGTTCTAGATAGACGTCGCCAGTAAATCCTGCGCCATGCAGGCACACGACCAGTCCGTAGCCCTTCGCCGGCTGATAGGTCAGGGGAACGGAGAGCGCCAGATGATAGGCGCGCCCTTGTACATCGATTCGCTCGTCGGGAATGGTTCCGGTCGGCTGTGGAGTATAGTCCCGTTCAGTCTGAATGATCCGTATCGCCTGGTCGATGGTGGCATGGGGATTGGACAGCATGGCCTGAAGAATGCCGGATGCTTCTTCCGCATCCGTGCTATCCAGGTAGCGAAAGACCTGCGCCTTCATCTCAGTGGAAGAAGCTGCCGTGGCGGCACTCATTCCACTGTCGGCAAAACCCGCAAGGATTACGACAAGGACGCCTATGAGAAGCCTGCCTGTCACAGATCTCCTTCCACAACCAAATCGTTCCCGATGCGTCGAACCGTAAGGTTGCGCAATGGCAATGCTTGGGCTAAGCGCTTTGGGCTCCGGTCGCCGATGACGGCCTTGGCATCCTGCCCCCCCATCAGAGTCGGCGCGAGATAGAACACCACATGATTGACCAATTTTTCGCGCAACGCCGCAGCGTTGAGGGTGCTGCCTCCCTCGATAAGCACGGAAGTAATCCCGCGCTTGCCCAACATCGTCAACAGCGCCAGGAGCGAGACACGCCCATCCTTCGTCGAACAGGACACCACTTCTACCCCTGCCCGTTCAAATGGTCGTCGGCGTGATGGGGGTGAGCGGCGTGTGGTGACGATCAACGTCTTCGCTCGGTCCTGCCTAGCACAGACCCTCGCAGTCGGCGATGTCCTGAGTTGGCTATCGAGCACGACTCGCAGTGGCTGCCGCGGCGCCAGCTTCATTGGGTGGTGAAAGGGTCGTGCCGTCAGCGTGGGATTGTCGCGAATAATGGTGCCCACTCCGACCAGTACCGCATCCACCCAACTCCTAAGCCGGTGCGCGTCTTGTCGTGCGAGTGGACCAGTAATCCATTGCGACTCGCCCTTCGCTGTCGCCACCTTGCCATCCAATGTCATCCCGGCTTTCAAGATCACGTAGGGTCGATCGGTCTTCACCCAATGGAGGTAGGCGTGATTCAACTTCGACGCCGCTTCATGCGCAATGCCCGTTGTCACGGTCATCCCGGCTCGGCGTAAGGCAGCGATCCCTCGTCCCCTGACCATCGGATTGGGATCAAGCATCGCCACCACGACCTGTCTCACTCTGGATTGAATCACTGCCGGCACGCAAGGTGGGGTCCGTTTGAGAAGGTGGCAACAGGGTTCAAGGGTGATATAGAGCGTCGCGCCTTTGGCGCGTGGCCCCGCTTGGTTGAGCGCAAGAATTTCTGCGTGAGGTTGCCCTGGACCGTGATGGTATCCCCGGCCTACGATCAGGCCATTCTTCACCACAATGGCGCCGACCATGGGATTCGGGCTGGTCCTACCCAGGCCCTTCGCCGCAAGATGAAGCGCCAGGGTCATGAAACGGCAGTGCTGTGAGCGGTCAATCACCTGGTCTTGCGCGTGACGCGCGATCGGCTGCGAGGCCGCTGAACCGACTTCGTCTTCGTGGTGTTCATCTTCGCTTTCACACGAGACCCAGCTGCCTTACGCTTGGAGAGAGAACGGCTCGATTCGGCTTCAGCCAAGGCTGCATGGGCCGCCGCAAGCCGAGCAATGGGGACGCGATAGGGTGAGCAACTCACATAGTCCAATCCGAGTTCGTGACAAAACTCCACCGAGCTGGGATCGCCACCATGTTCGCCGCAGATGCCGAGCTTGATCCCGGGGCGGCCCTTCCGGCCTCCGATGATGGCCTGCCGCATGAGATTCCCCACCCCTTCGCGATCGAGGACGGCAAATGGGTCGGACTCAAGAATATTCGCCGTTCGATAAAAGTCGATAAACTTCGCCGCATCGTCACGGGAGAAGCCGAATGTGGTCTGGGTCAGATCGTTCGTTCCAAACGAAAAGAACTCCGCTTCGGTCGCAATGCGATCCGCCGTCACAGCGGCACGCGGCAGCTCGATCATGGTGCCCACGAGATAGGAGAGCTTCACGTTGTACCGCTTCATCGCTTCCTGCGCCGCCTCGCGAACCAAATCTTTCTGCGCCTTCATCTCCGAAACCATCCCCACCAACGGAATCATAATCTCTGGAACGATCTTCTTGCCTTCCTTTGCCAGCTCGCACGCGGCCTCCATGATAGCCCGCGCCTGCATGCGAGTAATCTCCGGCATCGTAATCCCCAGCCGGCACCCCCGTAATCCAAGCATGGGATTGAATTCATGGAGTTCCTCAACGCGGGACAGCAAGCGGCGCGTTTCTTGAAGTGTGGCTCCATCGCGCCCGGTCAGCTCCAGTTGAGCGATCTCCACCATCAAGTCTTCGCGTTTCGGCAAGAACTCGTGCAAGGGCGGATCGAGCAGACGAATGGTGACCGGATAGCCCGCCATCTCACGGTAGAGCCCGATAAAGTCCTGCCGTTGCAGCGGCAAAAGCTGGTCGAGAAATTTTTCCCTCTCTTCTTTCGTCCTGGCCAAAATCATTTTCTGCATGATCGGAATGCGGTCCTCGGCAAAGAACATATGTTCCGTGCGACAGAGGCCGATCCCTTCCGCGCCGAAGCCGCGCGCGATATTCGCCTGGTCCGGCACATCCGCATTGGCCCGCACACGAAGCCTTCGCACATGGTCTGCCCACGACAGAATCATTGCGAAACGCTGATACTTGTCTGATTTCTTCGCATCCAATTTGCCTTGGATCACTTGAATGATTTCCGATTCGACGACAGGCAGATCTCCCTCATACACATTGCCGGTTGAACCGTTGATCGAAAGATAGTCGCCCTCGCGGAACACTTTGGCCCCGATGCGAAC
>JAKDNQ010000174.1 GCA_030456405.1 Nitrospira sp. | reverse complement strand
AGATGCGAGAGATCATTGATTTGGCATGCACGATCTGCAAACAGCGGAACTACTCCACCATGAAGAATAAGAAGAATGATCCGGATAGGTTGGAGCGAAATAAGTTTTGCAAGTTTTGCCGGAAACACATCGCCCATAAGGAAGTGAAGTGACGGTAAGGGGTGAAGGGTAAGGATCGGAGTGCTTCCAGTCGCCTCACCCCTCACGCCTTACCAGCTTGTAGGGGCATGGTGTCAATGGTAGCACATCGGTCTCCAAAACCGAGAGTCTGGGTTCAAATCCTAGTGCCCCTGCCAAACGCTGGGTAGTGGATGGGTCAGGATCAATACGGCGGTAGATTACGAGTCGCTTTGTGTGGCAAGTAGGGAAGGTGACCGAGATGATGAGGGAGAGGACGGCATCCTCTTTCTCAATGTGAATGTGAGGGGCGCATGTTCAAGAATTTTATAAATTCTATTCAAGAGTTCTTCAGCGATGTGCGTGGGGAGTTGAAGAAAGTCTCGTTTCCGACTCGGGCTGAAACGATTGGGTCGACCACGGTGGTCATTGTTTTTTGCATTATCATGTCCTTGTATCTGTCATTCGTCGATTCGGTTCTTGTATGGGCCGTGAGTAAGATTCTGTGAGTTGGGTATTCGGATGTCAGCGCCGCTGATACGCAATCAACCAATGATCCGAGGGTAGGGCATGGCAAAAAACTGGTACGTCATTCATACCTACGCAGGCTTCGAGGGGCGGGTGAAGACCAGCTTGCTGGAACGGGCCAATCAAATGGGATTGGTGGAAAAGCTGGGGCAGGTACTCGTGCCCACGGAGGATGTGATCGAGATCAAAGACGGCAAACGCCGAACATCTCGACGGAAGTTTTTCCCGGGATATGTGATTGTGGAGTTGGAGTCCCCGGTCATCGATGAAACCTTGCAAATGATCAAGGAGACGCCGAAGGTCACGGGGTTTGTCGGCGCCGGCGCGCAGCCGACTCCCTTATCGACGGATGAGGTCGAGTCGTTACTCAAGCAGGTTGATGTGGGGGCATCCGGGCCGCGCGAGCAGGTTAAATTTATTAAGACGGATAATGTGCGGATCATCGATGGACCCTTCCTCGGATTTAATGGTGTGGTGGACGAGGTGGATCAGGACCATGGCCGGCTTAAAGTCCTGGTCAGTATTTTTGGGCGCTCCACTCCGGTGGAGCTTGGGTTTTTGCAAGTGGAACGGATTTAGCCTTCGAAATGCTCGAACGTGCGTAGGAGTGTAGGACATGGCCAAGGAAGTATCGGCACAGATTAAATTGCAGATTCCAGCTGGGAAAGCAAATCCTGCTCCCCCCGTCGGGCCGTCGCTGGGACAGCACGGTGTCAACATCATGGAGTTTTGCAAACAGTTTAACGCAAAAACTCAGAAAGAGGGCGACAGCATCATCCCAGTAGTCATCACAGTCTATAAGGACCGGTCGTTTACCTTTGTGATGAAAACTCCTCCGGCGTCCGATCTCCTAAAGAAAGCGGCTGGGATCATTAAGGGGTCAGGCGTGCCTCAGAAGGACAAGGTCGGCAAGATTACAAAGACACAGTTGCGTGAGATCGCGCAAAAGAAATTGACAGACCTCAATGCTGTGGATCTTGAGGGAGCGATCAAGATCATTGAAGGAACAGCGCGCAGCATGGGAGTGGTGGTTCAAGGGTAATCGCGACGGGGTGGGTACGCGTCTGTACTCGTGGGTTACGCAGGATGAAATGGAGCGTGTCATGGGAAAGAAGATGAGAGCCGCGGTAGAAAAGCTTGAGCCTCGGGCCTATCCGTTGCGTGAGGCTGTCGAGGCGGTGAAGCGGTCGGCCTACACCAAGTTCGATGAATCCGTGGATTTGGCGCTTCGCTTAGGGGTCGATCCAAAACGGGCGGACCAAATGGTGCGTGGCACGACTTCGTTGCCGCATGGCACGGGAAAGAAGATTCGCGTATTGGTCTTCGCCAAGGGAGAGAAGGAACAAGAGGCGCGGCAGGCCGGCGCCGATTATGTCGGGTCTGATGACCTGATGGAGAAGATCAAAGGTGGCTGGATGGAGTTCGATTGCGCGATTTCGACACCGGATCTTATGGCGGCCGTCGGGAAGCTTGGAAAGGCCCTTGGGCCGCGCGGGCTCATGCCGAATCCGAAGACCGGGACTGTGACCTTCGAAGTCGGTAAAGCTGTCTCAGAAATTCGGAAAGGTCGTGTGGAGTACAAAGTCGAAAAAGCCGGGATTGTGCAAGTGCCCGTCGGAAAAGTGTCGTTTAAACCGGAGCAGCTGTATGACAACGCAGCCGCGGTTCTCGAGGCCGTCATTAAGGCTAAGCCTGCCTCGTGCAAAGGGCGCTATCTGATGAGCGCGACGATCTCGAGTACGATGGGGCCCGGGGTGAAGCTCGATGCGATTGCATTAGCCAAAGAATGGAGTTAGTCGGGGTGGTGTTGTCGCGCGGAAGGGGAAGGGTTCGATTATGAATAAGGATGAGAAAGCAACGGCGGTGGCGGAGTTGACGGAGACGTTCGGTCGAGCACGGCTTGCCATTGTCACCGAAAGCGCCGGGCTTCCCGTCAACCAGGTGACGGAACTTCGTAAGCTGTTACGAGGCGCGAAAGCCGAGTACAAAGTCGTCAAGAATACGTTGGCCGCTCGTGCGGCTGAAGGCACGATCCTCTCCGGGGTCAAGATGCATCTCAAGGGGCCGACGGGGTTAGTGATCGGTTATGACGATCCAGTGCTTCCGACTAAGATCCTTCGGGATTTTATCCTGGGAGAGAAGCGTGAGCAAAAGATTAAGATTACCATTGGTGTATTGGAGGGCAAAGTGGTGCAGCCGGCTGAGTTGGCGGCTGTCGCGAAGCTCCCGAAGAAGGATGTGCTCATTGCGATGTTGTTGTCGGCCATGCAGGGACCGGCGCGTGGCCTGGTGTATACGCTCAGTGCGGTCTTGTCGAAATGTGTGAGAGTCATTGCAGCCATTCAGGACAAACGAAAAGGAGAAGGGGATATGTCAACGACCACGACAAAATTGTCACAGGAAGAGTTAATCAAGGCCATCGAGACGATGAGTGTGCTCGATTTGGCGGAGCTTGTGAAGGGGCTAGAGACTCGATTCGGTGTCACGGCTGCCGCACCGGTTGCTGCCGCAGCTCCTGCTGCGGGTGGTGGGGCGGCAGCGCCAGCCGAAGAGAAGACCGCGTTCGACGTCGTGCTCGTGTCTGCTCCGCCGGACAAGAAGATCCAAGTTATTAAGGTCGTCCGCGAACTCACCAGTCTCGGTTTGAAGGAAGCGAAGGATCTGGTCGAAGGCGCGCCCAAACCAGTGAAGACCGGCGTCACAAAGGAAGAATGCGACACCATGAAGAAGAAGCTCGAAGAATCCGGCGCAAAAGTCGAGATCAAGTAAGAGCGTCATTCATCAACGATCATTGGTCAATTGTCGAGAGCTGGTTTCAGGTGTTCACTATTGACTCGTGACCGTTGACCGTCGGCCCCTATTCACTGACCGACTAGCGTGGAGGAGAGCGAATGTCCGAAACGACTCTGCAAGAGTTTATCGAGCGGAAAGACTTTTCTCGTATTCACAGCAGTATCGAAATTCCCGATCTGATTGAGATCCAAAAGCACTCCTATGAAGAATTTCTTCAGCGGGAGGTTGAGCCGGAACGCCGCAAGGATCATGGGCTCCAAGCAGCCTTGGCGAGTGTCTTTCCGATTCCGGACTACAACAATACGGCGGTATTAGAATTTACGAGCTATACGCTCGGCGCCCCCAAGTACGATGAGCGGGAATGTCTTGAGCAGGGGATGACCTTTGCCGTTCCACTCAAGCTTCGGGTGCGTTTGGTCGTGTTCGATAAGGAAGACAAAGGCTCTAAGAAAAAGGTACTCGATGTTCGAGAACAGGAGGTGTACGTCGGCGAGTTGCCGCTCATGACGGAGCGGGGAACCTTCATTGTCAACGGCACGGAACGCGTCGTGGTCAGCCAGTTGCATCGGTCTCCTGGCGCGTCCTTTACGCACGATAAGGGCCGGACGCACTCCAGTGGGAAGGTGCTGTACTCCGCCAGAATCATTCCGTATCGCGGGTCGTGGCTGGATTTCGAATTCGATGCCCGGGACATTCTCTACGTGCGTATCGACCGGCGGCGGAAAATGCCGACGACGATTCTTTTGAAAGCGTTTGGGTATTCAAGCGACGATTTGCTCAAGATGTATTACCCGGTCGAAGAGATTCGGATCGTGAAGGGTAAAATGTTGCGAAAACTCGATCCTGAGATCCACCATGGCTTGCGTTGTTCGGCGGAAGTCTTAGAAAAGGGCGCCAAAGAACCATTAGTACGGGAAGGCGCCAAGCTCACGAAGGGGCTTATTGCGAAGCTGAAGGCCGCCGGTGTGAAGGAAATCCCTCTGGCGCCGACCGAATTGATCGGTCGCGCGGTCTTGACTGAACTGGTGGATTCAAAGAAAAACATGATCGCCGAGAGAAATCAGCGGCTCACGGCTGAGATCGTTGAGGCGCTGCTCGAGAGCGACATCGAAGAATTCAAGGCGATCTATTTCGATACGGTGACGTCGACGCCGGTGATTTTGGATACGCTGGAGATGGATAAGACTGCCTCAAAAGAGGAGGCGATGGTTGAGATTTATCGCCGGTTACGGCCGGGAGAAACACCCTCAGTCGACACGGCGCGGGCGCTCTTCGACAATTTGTTTATGAATTCCAAGCGGTATGACCTTTCGCCGGTCGGGCGGCTGAAGTTGAACAAGAAACTGGGGCTCGATCTACCGCTGGAGCAGCGGACACTGACAGCGCAAGACATGGTTGAGGTGATTCGCTATCTCGTTAATTTGAAGTTGGGTAAGGGTGAAATCGACGATATCGACCATCTGGGCAATCGTCGTGTCCGTTCGGTCGGTGAGTTGCTGGAGAACCAATTCCGACTGGGACTCGTCCGCATGGAACGCAGTATCAAAGAGCGAATGAACCTGCTGGATATGGAAACGGTGCTGCCGCACGACTTGATCAATGCGAAGCCTGTGGTCGCTGCCGTAAAAGAGTTTTTCAGCAGCAGCCAGTTGTCTCAGTTCATGGACCAAACGAACCCACTCGCAGAAATTACCCACAAGCGACGACTTTCGGCGCTCGGACCCGG
>JAKDNQ010000045.1 GCA_030456405.1 Nitrospira sp. | reverse complement strand
GATAGGAATGTGCTCGTCCGACACGCGCAGGGGAAGATCAATCAGCCCCCATCCCTGGAGAGAAAATGAGCGAGCTTGGAGGGAACATAAAATGGCGGATCATTCACAATGTATCTCCGTGTGCCGCGCTACGGTTAAAGACTGTTTGCAGAGTTCCGCGTCGGCATGTCGTAACTGCTGCCACTCTTAGAGATCGTGAGGGGCCGCAAACTAACAAACCGCAGGTCATCACAGCGATTGAGTCAGTGCGTTGCGCCCGAACGACAACAATCCCAGGAGGCTTGTCATCAGTTCAGGGTAGTCAGAAACTCTTCATGAGACGGAGAGTAATGTGAAAAAGTTATTTTAAAATATGGATAAAATCACTAAGACTTTGGGCTCTCTTTCTCTGGCCCAGATGGACCCCAGAGATCGCCTAAGCCTAGCGATTCCCACAAGGCTTTTTCAGACTGAGGAGGAGCGCCCTCAAGAAAGCTGGCGAGGATTTTCGATTTGTAGGCTGCTGCGTGCGGGCGGCATTTCTTTACCGCAGCTGCATATTCCTGTTTCGATACACGCAAGCTTTGAAGGAGCACGCCCTGAGCCAGTATGAGAGCGTGATGAACCGAAAGCGCATGGGCCAGCCTCTCAATGAGTTTGCGATTTGTCATGAGTGAACCTCCTTAGAAAATGATGTCCTTCAAATCCCCAATATAGTCAGTAATCGCTGCCATGGCCGGCGTCATGTGGAGAGAGCGATGAATCAGGTAGAAATTAAAAGTCCAGAAATATAGCACAACAGCGGCTGCAGGTTAGCCAACTTGCGCGAGAGAGCCAATGTCAACCTGTGAAAACGAGCGATTTTCATTCTGAGCTCGTACGTTCTCCTCTTGCACCTTAATCCTCGCCCAGCTAGAATAAAAACATATCTCCTGCGAATAAGTGCCTTAGAATCGCTGGAGCACCAGCGGGTGTCTTGAGGGCCATGTGGCAGTCCAGTCATTCTGTTAAATAACCCTGAATATTCCCCTATCTTTGTGGGAAGAAGGAGTCGAGGGTCATGGCACTACTGATTACCGACGAATGTATTAACTGTGGAGCTTGCCTGCCAGAATGTCCGAATGAAGCTATCTTCGAAACTCGCGGCGACGCGGAGGCGAAGGGAAATCATGTGGGCGACGGTCAGGGAGTCGGAGACGCTATTTACGTGATTACCCATGACCGGTGTACCGAGTGTGTCGGCCATTTTGACGAACCTCAATGCACGGCGGTTTGTCCCGTGGATAATTGTTGCATCGCTGATCCAGCCTATCCGGAGGCCACGGATATTCTGCTGGAAAAGGCGAAGAAACTCAATCCTGACAAGGCCATCGACCCGGCAAAAGTTTGGAACGGCGTGCGGAACTAGTCATTTTCCCCTGGAAGAACCGCGCGACACTTGCCATCTGCATCTGCTCCCACGCTGCTACCAGGACAGGACAAACCAGCCCCATCTGCCCCCGTGTCAGCAGCATCCTGGTTTGTGGTTTCTTGTGGGGTTAGGTTGTCTGAAAGGAGAATAAAAGGGGTCGGGAGTCTTTGTTCCGCGATTTGTGAAATGTTTAGCGGATATGGGAATCGCCCTCAGTACAGTGCAGACTCTCCGCAAGGCCGGCCACGACATACGACATTTGAGCGAAGACGGTCTTGAACGGCTCTCTGACTCAAGCATTCTCGAAAAAGCAGGCCGGGAAGGCAGCATCGTCATCACGTGCGATCTGGACTTTGCAGATCTTCTGGCACTCGGCGCACACACATTACCGAGCGTGATTCTTCTCAGACTCTACAATCGACACCTGGCTCTGTCACACCTCGACTCCTATACGAGTTCACTGAATGCCGAGATGCCCTGACCTCCGGTGCGATTGTGACGGTCGAAGAAACCCGCTATCGCCTGCGGCGCCTTTCCATCGAGCCCAGCACACGCCAACAAACTTCCTTCGTCGCCTTCGACCTCACAGATGAAAGAAAGGGAATCTTTAGAGGATCATCTGCACTTAATTGATCAAAACACGACCATTTTTCTACGTTCCGTGAGATGAACTGGCAAGTCTTGCGTGGACAATGACGTGAACAGCGCCAGGCGCGGGGATTTAGAGCCTTGTTCAACCGTGTGATTGCAAGGCCCGCCCCCCACTAGCCGACCCCCAGTACGTTTTCTCTTCTATCATCAGTTCCTCTTCTGGAATTGCCCTCAAAGCAAGCCGCGTTAAGCATGCACAGGACAAGATGTGCCCCCCCAGTTGTCTTTCGTTCAGTACAACACGAAGGGCGGAAAGCCGAGGCCTGCGAGAGAGGAAGTACTGAGCTGACCCCATTTGGATGTGCGCTTGACAATCAAGACAGTTGCTGCCCCTTATCTGTGGAGGGAAAATTTAGGGGCTCGCTTGAATTGAAGCTTATCAATGAGAGTTTTGGCCGTATTGAGAGATTTTCTCCAAGGAGAATCAACGAGGTCTCCTGGTATGAGGATAACATCTGGAGCTTGATTGGGGTTGGTTACGTGAGCAGTGAACCCGTCCCACTTAGTGGAATTGAAGTTACTGCCGACGTGGAGATCTGATATTGCGATTACGCGCATGTACAGTCTCGCTTAGCAGGCTGCGGAAACACATCACAAGTGGGGTCATGTCTTGTATCGTGCATATCGGTCTCAGAGATGACACTGAAGGACTTTTGAAGATTGGCTGGTTTTCATCCACCCCGTTTCCACTCCGTTCGACATGCCGAGTAGCTTACTCGCTCTGGTCATCGTAGGTATCCAGGCACTCCTGAAGTTTGGCGAACAGACGATCGAGTTCCTTTCGCCGCTTGGCGTTGTCCGTGTGGTTGGCTGACGCGGCCACATACCCCTGTATCTCCTCGATTTCGTCCAATGACAGTTCCACCCTGATCCCTGCGCCGTCCACCACTGCACATTTCGCAAAGTCGGGATCGCAAGAGGTCTCATCGCGAATGAGATCGCGCTCCCGCAGCGTCAGCGCCACAGGCAACTTGCTCCCATAAGGGATGGCGGTTCGAGCCTTGCCGAACTCTTCCATCCAACTGCGTGCCGTGAGCGCCCGCAGGGCTTTGACATACGGGCCATCTGGATCGAGGGTCGAGGCGCCCTCTTGCATCAGCCTCTGCACATGCCCGATCAAAACTGAGCCAATCGCATGGATCGCCTCATGCCGATCTAGACCTTCAGCCCTCAGGCGGTCCAACGCGTCCGTGGCAAGATCAAACCCCTCGGCGATCTGATTTTCGACGATAACGTGAACGGCGGCATGGAGGTCGGCATTTGGAAGCTTCACGCGCATCCGGCGATGATGGGCGGAAACAGAGTCGAGTCGTTGGGTTTCTTCAAGCGCAAGCCACTGCTCCGGGTCCGGGTCCGGCGCCTTTTCCGGATTGTATTTCACCGCACCCTGTACCTCATGCATTGTCATGCCCGGAGGCGCTCACCCTGCGGTGTAAGAGCTTTCGACGATCCGGCGGCCGGACAAGGTGTCAAGAATCTGCACCAGCCGCCGTTTTCGCTCGTTGGCCCGCCGAAGCGAGGCAAGATAACCCTGCCAATCCTGTTCTTTCCCCAACTGTTTCTGTACGCGGTGAACTTTGCGCAAATAACCGGCTGCTTCCTCATAGGCTTTGGGTTTCGTAAGGGCGATCTGTTTTTCGGCGAGCTGTTTCCAGATGGCCACAGCCCGGTCAGGATACGCTTCCATCACCGCCTCGGCAATGCGGTCCTCTGCAAACCAGCCGGAGTCCCAGCCGCGCGGCCTTGGCTTGCGCTGATCGTACCAGCGAAGCACTTCATCGGGTCGTTTCTCGGCTATCGCGACGTCGATGAGTATGTCGGTCATGGGTGGATGGGTCGGTGGCCGCTCAATCACCGGCTTCAGTCCGCCATCAGGCAATGGCCAAGGAGGAATCGTCTGCGCCCCGGCCATTTGCGCCGTGGGTTGGGGGACTGCCCCGGTTTCAAGATAGTGCTGGGCGGCACCCCGAACTGCCGGCAAGACGCCGGCTCGCTTCGCCGCTTGCTGCAATGTCTGAAATGTCTGCAAGCTTGGCTCCGCGAAAAAATCGTCGGCATGCAAGGCCGCGACACGAGTCCAATCCTGTTCTCGTTTTCGCATCTCGATGAACGATGCCCGCAATTGGCAGGCGATGCCGGGCCAACGCTTCTCGGTCGCCGCAATCCCCTTGCGTATCCATAGTTCAGCTTCTTCCCACCGTTTAGCTTTTTTGAGCCGCTCGACGAGACGGAGATAACTCCCTGTCCTCTCGGCTTCTTGCCGACAGAGAGGAATGATCTCTTCATCCCGACCGGCGCGCTCCAGCGACAAGATAAGCCAATTGCTCAGCCGATCGCGGCGAAACGTGTCGGAAAAATTGTCCTGACTCTTGGTGGGTCGATCCTGCGCAAGGCGCGTGGTAAGCTGCTCAGCAAGCGCATTCCAAGCTGCCGCCGGATGTGTCCGATCCCAAAATACCTTGGCGCCACGGCAGAGTTCGTAGTCGTCTGACAAGTCCGCCTCCACTGCCCAACGCATCTGCTCGGCGGGAGAACGGGACGAGTGAGGAAGCGCCCGAAAGACGATGTCCATGCAGGAGGCGATTTCCTCTCCTGTCTCTCCTTCGTCATGGCTCATCTCCACCTGCCTTGTGCCTGCTTCCAGCAGTTCTGCTCCTACGTCCACCACCGCATCCGCATGGCCTTGAGCCAACAACGCCTCCAGACGATCCCGCACCCGTGAGTAGTCCGAGATCGAGCCCTCATCGTTCCAATGATTGCTCCAGCCCGGCTCTTCGCTGAGGGCGGCAATCTCCGCCCGCACAGCTTGGACCAGCTTGGGAACCGCTCCTATCGACAGGTTATGCCGATCCTGTAAGAACTGGCGCACGTCTGGATAGCGCTGAGCCATATCCTTGATCAGAGCGAGAAGTTGTGGTTTGGTCTGCTGCTCCAGAAATTCCGGCAACACGCTGGCAGCGGCTTTTCTCGATCGCCGCGGAAAAGCGCGCCCGGTGCCTTCGTCCGATTCGTCTCCATCCTCCTCCTCATCCTTTTCTTCAGTATCGACAGAGTCCTCCAGCAATCGGAGCCGATGGTCCTGCTCTGTCAGGATGGGAATTGCTCGGTTCTGCTTCACCTGTTCCAAATAGTCAAGCACCACGGCAACCGCATGTTTGCAGATGCCTCCATACGGGCAGGTGCAGGCAGTGTTGAGCACGTTGTCTTCACTCTCGACCATGGTGGCATATCGATGCGTGCCTTGCACCCATGCAACCAGACCCCCACGCGAAATACGGGCCAGATCGTGTACCTGGCCGCTGCGCTGGTAGCGCTGCCCCCGCGAAAGCATGGCCGCGCCGGCCCACTCTTGGAGATCATCCCATGTGAGATTTTTGAGGGGATCGGCCTGCGAATGTTTCTGCACCACGCGCTTAGAGTTGCGTTGTTTCATCGCCACAGGGGGCACAGATGAGGCCGATGCTTAGCTGTGCTCGGCTCTACCTCTTTGGATGTTGAGGTCTGGCCAATACTTAGTTGACCGATCACGGAAGATTATTATTTCCAAAGTGCGAAGGCAAGGATTGAACTTGTTTCTATGCCCAGGGAGACGCTCAAAATGGCCGTCCTGTGAGACGTGAATCGTCAACCGTGAAAAGCTTTGGAGAACTCAGCCGTCCTGCGTCTCACGTTTTTGAAACTCAGGATTGTTCGACCGGCTCCTGGATCAACTCCCCATTGCTCTCTGCCTCGAATGCCAGCACGGCCTCACCTTCTGCAGGGTCACTCGCAAGAGGGAGTTCTTCTGAAGAGGACATATCGGAAGATTCGACTCCCTCCGGTGCCTCATCTTCGATCGGTAGGAGGGCCTGTTCGGATTCGCCAAGTTCTTTGAATTCGCGCAACGGCGGGAGCTGGCTCAAATCTTGTAACCCGAAATGTTCGAGGAAGAACTTGGTCGTCCCATACATGATAGGCCGGCCAGGCACGTCTTTTCGCCCGACGATTCGCACCAGCTTACGCTCACACAACGTACGCAGGACACCGGACGTTTCGACGCCACGGATCTCTTCGATCTCAGCCCGCACGAGCGGCTGTTTGTAGGCAATGATGGCGAGGGATTCGAGCGCAGAGCGAGAAAGCTTTTGTGTCGCTTTGGCCTTCTCCATTCGCTTCAACCAGGGTCCATACTCCTGCTTCGTCACCAATCGATACCCACCTGCGACCTGCACGAGCTGAATGCCTCGCCCAGGCTGGTCTAGATCGTGTCTGAGAATCTCCAGGGCTTGAACCACTTCGGCTTTTGACACCGTCCCTACGATGGACATCAGCCGAGCGACAGGGACCGGTTCGGGGGATACGAATAAGACTGCTTCGAGAATGGCTTTGAGCTCTCGCGCATCGATGGCCGCTGCTTGACTATTCAGCGCCTCGGCGACGGCATCTTTTGCTGCATCGTCCGGCACCGCGTCGCTCTCAATTGCCAACTCGGTCTCTGCAAGAACGATGTCGTCTGTTTCTTGTTCCACTGCTAAACTCATGCTCCCCTCCATTCAGCATCATCCAATTCTGCCGGGTCCGGTACAAGCGAAAAGGCCCGCGACACCAGAATCGGCCCGAAATGTTCCATCTGAAACACCCGAGCCGTTCGAAGCCGCATCAGTTCCAGCAATGCCAAAAATGTGACAATGATGACAAGCCGATGACAGGCCGGCTCGAAGAGCTCGACAAAATTCACCGACTCCTGTTGTTCCAACATTTCCAAAATCGCGTTCATCCGTTCCCGAACGGTGACGTTGTCAGGGAGGACCTCCATGAACGTCTTGCCGGGATTGCGATCGAGAATTCCCTGTAACACATCCACCAGTTCGAACAGGCTGACATTGTCCAAGAGCGTTTCATCCGATTCCAATTCGACTGCCTGGCTCTGCGGGCGACTGTAAATCTCCCGCCATAACCGTTCATGTTCATCCAACTGCCGAGCCGCCTCTTTGAACTGCTTGTATTCGAGCAGCCGCCGCACCAACTCCTCGCGCGGGTCAGGCCCGTCTTCCTCATCAGTCACCGTCTCATCGGCGGGAAGCAGCATCTTAGATTTGATCTGGAGCAAGGTGGCCGCCATCACAAGAAACTCTCCCGCGACAGTCAGATTCAGCTCTTCCATCGCCTCGATATAGGTGAGGTATTGCTGGGCGATCAGATGGATGGGAATGTCGTAGATGTTGATCTCGCTCTTCTTAATGAGATGGAGCAAAAGATCGAGGGGCCCTTCAAAGTTCTCGATGCGAACCTGATAGGGCAGTTCGGTCTGTTCGTCGGCGTCAAAGTGGTTATCCACAGGCCGTCTTATACCAGACTTAGGGAGGTGGAGCAAGCTTTCATCTATTAGTAGTGGCGGTCTATGAGAGAAGAGACATAGGGTGCTTAGGCTTTCCGAATCCGATAGACGATCAACAAGACACTGAACGTCAGAAGTATAACAACCGCGGCATATTGTATAAACTCGTTCTTGCCGCCTGGGGGCGCCTGCGGGGGCGCCGATCCGTTGGCGCTGGTAAACTGCGAACCCTTTTCAAAGGAAGTATTGGAGAAGTCCTCTCGTCCCTTGAACTGAGCATTGGAAAAATCTGCTGTCGATCGGAATGTGGCTCGGTGAAAGTCTGCATCTCCGGCGAACTGTGTAAAGGTAAAAAACGCCTGACTATCGAACGAGGCTTCGGAAAAATTCGCCAGACCCTGAAATTGGCCCCCGGAAAATCCGGTTCCCAATTTGAAATAGGCGCCGGACAGATTCACGTCCTTTTCGAAATCCACCTCCAAAAACTCCGCCATCCCGTTGAATCTCGACTGTTGGAATGTCACCGGCCCCTTGAAGACCGATCGATGGAATCTCGTGTGCGGGCCGAACGATGTTTTTTCAGCAACGACCTCACGCAAAAACCGTCCCTGCACAAAATAACTTTCTTTCAAAAACACCGCCCCGGACAATATCACCGGCTGCAGAAAGACCGACCGAGAGAGATCCACCAACTGTTCAAACTTCGTTCCGCTGAACGTCACAGGCCCCTTTACCACCAACAGCCCTTGAGCCGATCTGTGTTTGATTGTTCCGCGCACGACCGAATCGGCGATCATCATGGAGCCGGGAACTACACGTATTTCACGGCTCTGCAGCTCCTTCATTGCTTCTAGCTCAGACGGTAACGAACCCACAGGCAATAGATCCAACGTCAGATCGCCGCGCACAATGACGCCAGAGAGGTCAATCCCTTTCCCTTCCCTGAAGGCTTGCAGGATCTGCGCCGCATCCACCACACGCGCTTCCCGTTCTTGCTCCGTGCAGCCGGCGCTCAGATGACGTGTCAACGCCGTTCCTGTCCCTGACGCGGGTGTGTCCACCTGACAGTTCGAAGCCGTGGAGCCAAGCGGAAGCCAGAGAAGGGCCAACCCGCCTAGTACGATCCAGGACCATATCCGATTCATCATGCTCGCCCTTATACGGAATGCCATGGCCTAACGCAAGCCAAAGACCGCCCAATCGCTGTACTGCCCACCTGCATTTGCTACACTTTGCGAGCAGATCGTCCGGTTCATCTGGTCTATCTCGTCTGTCTTGTCTATCTGGTGCGAGTTCGCTCGAGACAGACCTCTTCGACCAGACAGACCAGATAGACGAGATAGACCACCCTCCCAGGAGGTCCACGATGCCTCGCCATCTTGCTATGATCTCTCTACTGATTACCATCCTCCTGTGGGGAGTCCCGGTCTCGACCCCGGCGGACACGGCTATCGAACTCCCAGTCCTGGCGGCCATTCACCAGAACAATCTGGGGGTGTTCGAAATTCTGATGATGTGGTGGGACAAGAAACCGGAGCCGAATCCAGTTCAACTGCAATGGCTTCTCGCCGGCGTGCGACTGGGAAACGATCATCTGGGAGCCATGGCCCAGGCCTTTGCCTATGCGGTCGAACGCACACCATCGGTTCAACATAGCGGAACCGTCTCTGTGCAAGGGGTGGCCTATCAACCTACAGGCAGCGACGGCCCAAGCGCCGGTGCAGCCATGGCTGTGGGGTTCATTGCCCTATTCAAGGGCGACCATGTTCAGCGAGGCATTGCCCTGACCGGAACCATTGAACCAGGGGGACGGATCGGCCCGGTGGGCAGCATTCCGGATAAAATTCGTGCCGCTGTCCGAGAGGGCTATCGCACGGTGTTAGTTCCAAGCGGACAGATGCATGACCCGCGGTGGAATTTAATCGAATTAGGATTTCAGCTCAATGTGACGGTGAAGGAAATCGAGACCATCGATGAGGCGTATCAGCTCATGACAGGCCAACGAATTTAACAGGGCACTGAAAAAGCCCGCCAGCATCGTTCTCGCATCGCTCAGAGGCTCAACGTACCGAAGCGTACGCCTCGCCTCTTCGCTCGCTGCGGCCTTGCTGGACAGCCTTTTTGAGTGCCCTCTTAAGCTATGGTAGTCCCTTTCATGATCTCGTCGTACTCCGATTGCGTCAGTCGATGCATGCCAAGCCTCAGCCGTCGAGCGAGTTCGGCTTGATCGGGTATCTGCAACACGTTGAGCAACAACGAGTGACTCGCAGCAGGCGAGCAAACCATCCGGCGTACCCCGTGGATATGCACAAAGCCAAACCTGGCTTCAGTCCTCAACTCGTCGCTGAGGAATGCGTCCAAATCTGAAAACCCCAACACCGGCGGCACCAGCTGAAACTCCGCGCAAAGCCCAGCCTTCAACACATACACAAGGCCACGGGATTCCGGACCGAGATAGGCGTCTACGTTCTTCCTGATCAGCTCAGTGCAGAGTCCCCAGAGGCCATGCCCGAGTTGCAGCTCGGCGCTTTCCTCAGAGGTCCGTTCTCGCAGAGCCCCGGCCACAAACAGAAAATGGTTCATTGGACATTCGTTGGAGAACACTCACGGGAGGGCGATACACGTGAGGGGTACCCAACATGTTATCGGAACAGACCAGATGGTCATCCACCCGGACGACTCGAACCGAGCCGTCCAGAATGGCATCTCAGGGGTGTATCAAGGCGTATGGTAATCGTCGGCGTCGTCTAGCAAGCCTTCTCGTTTATCAGTGAAATCGGCGTCTTCATCATCCCCGTCCAGCGTGAGCTCTTCTTCCACATCTTCATCGGCCTCGACAGCGAGGTCCACATCATCATCGCCCAGGTCGTCATCAAGATCCGCGTCTTTCAGCGTCGATGCTCTCCCCGGCTGCGAGAACAACGACTTCTGGCGTTCCTCATCCGCGAACGGCTTGGCAGACTTCTTGTCAATGGCTGGAGCCGCTGGTTTCGAAGAACTAGCTGAACCCTTCAAAGCCTCAGGCTTCTTCTGACTCGCCTTGGATATCGCTTTAGCCGGCTTCATGGTCTTTTTCTTTGCGACCGATTTCTTCACGACCTTCTTGACCGTCTTCTTGGCAGCCTTTTTTGTCGCGGGCTTCTTGGCTGCTTTCTTCACTGCAGGCTTTGCTTTGGCTTTCGCCTTCGCGGGTCTCTTCTTCGCCGACTTCTTCTTGATCTTCGCCATCGATATTCTCCTCTCTCATCCGTTGGATGTCTAATGTGGTCTCCATCTAGCATAACTTAAAGGATCTTGCAACTCAGACAACCTCTCACAGGAGGGCAAAAATTTCTCTTTTCTTACTCCCGGTACCCACATTCTGTCCATCACCCTGGGTGCGCCAGAGACCAGAAACAGAGTGAGGCAGCAATTGACCTGCACATCAACTCCCAGGATTGATTTCAACGGATGGGAGAATCCTATAAACACACCACGAGGTCAAGAGGGGAGCCAAGAATCTTTCTGGGCTGAAACCACTTCCACCCTTGATCGAAATGGTACAATGCAATCGCTTTACAAGAACGACCATGAAGATACGGATGATCATCGCCGTCTTATCGCTGGGACTCTTCACAGCCTGGCCAACCACCGCCACGCCGCCGTACACCGCCATCGTCATCGATAGCGGGTCACCCTATTTTGTCCCAAAGTCAGCCACCGTATCCAGCGGAGTCCCCATCAGATGGGACAACCCCACAGCCACCGATCATACGATCACGCATTTGGGTTGTATGGAAGATGGGAACGCCTGCGCATTCGATTCCGGGATCGTCCGGCCAAGCGGCAGCTTCACACTGCAGGGATTGCCTCCCGGCCACTACCCTTACCTCTGCCGCGTCCATCCGATCATGCACGGAGTCGTTATCGTCACTGACACGTTAGTCCCCTCCGAGCTATAAAGCCCTCGATCACACCTCGCCCGAAGAAAAGAGCATATAGCATATCGCGTATGGCTTATGGCCAAGAGCATGCGTAGGAAATGACGGACTTTCTTTGGTTGTGCTATACGCCATTAGCAATTCGCTATAAGCTCCGCCCTCCCACGCACGGGTCTTGCGAGAATCCCAGCCCGCCGTGTAGGCTGCGGCGCATAACCCAGTCACGCCGATCATGAAGCCAGCTGTCGTTGCTCACGAACCACTCAGCCTCACCGGGGAAACGCTCAACCTCCTGACGTGGCGCATTCCTGATCTCGTCGCCTATCAACACCACAACGACGAATGGTGGTTCGCTCCCCTCGATGACAATCTGCCGGTCGTACGGCTGAATCGCACCGGTCTGGAGCTGTTACAGGCGATGAACGGCCATACAACCGTGGGTGCGCTGGTGGATAAATACGGGACACGAGTCTGTGGCCCAGACGGACAGCCGGGCCAATGGCACTTAGAACATTGGGCTCTGCCCACCTACTCTTTTTGTTACTATGGCACAGAGCCACCGGGCGGGCACCGGCATAAGGCCAAATGGGATCTACTCCTCCAACAGGTTCGGGAAGGCTGGTCAGGACAGGAAGGATTCGAAGGCGAAGAACATCTCGAAGACTTTCATCACCACGAACTCAGCGACAGCGGTAAAGACGACGGCCACTTCGACCTGATCGAAACTACCGTTTCGCATCTTTTCCGGGAGCCGAACGACGCGCTCAACGGCTTGACCTATGGCCGGCTGCTCATGAAGCAATTGCGAAAGCTAGGCTGGTTCACACCCAAGCCTCGCATCATCATGGAAGTGGGTGGGGGACTTGGCTACCTCGCCCGCGAGTTGGGCAAGGAACTCTTGCCTTTTGAAAAGCAAACCATGCGGTACATCTCCCTCGACATCACCCAACCCTTCCTCAACCTGCAAGTCACTCGCGCCAAAGCCGGAGGTTGGAGCGGCATTGGCACCCGCGCCAATGCCGAATGGTTGCCCTTCAAGAACAACTCCGTCGACCTCATTATCGACAACGAAAACATGGCCGACATGACTCCGGTGAAGTTGACTAAGGAGGAACTCCTCAATAGAACAGGCACGACGCCACCGCATCAGGAAGCGTTGGATTGGATCAGGCGTGTGCGGCTGCCCCTGGGCCAGAACCTGCCAGAGGACGTAATCTTCAACCTCGGCCCCTTTCGATTCGTGGCAGAACTGTGGCGAGTGTTGAAGCCAGGCGGCAGGGCCTTTCTCACCGAATTTGGGATCGAAGAAGGTTGGCCGGCGCCGGTCAAGCTGCCGGGCCACACGGAATACGAAGTCCAGTACAGCCACCTACGCCAGTCAATCCGCTGGTTGGGCTTTCAAGAGCGCTATCTTTCGCTACCTCAGTTCCTCGGCATCAAACCGGACACCAAAGTGCTCTGTACCGGCGCAGCCTATACCATTCAGCGGTTCTGCCAGGCCATGAGCACACCGTTCATCGTGCGAGCGTACACGGAGAAGGAACTACAGAATACTCTGGGCGACATGCTCCAGAAACTCCACGGCTGTCACTACCACGACGTGGCAGATCCTGCATGGTTCGGCCTCCTCGACTTCAAAGTTTTGCTACTCGAAAAGCCCGGCGGGGCTCCGAAAGCCAGCTTCTCGGAGAACAAAGGCTATCGGTGGTATTCGCAGAAGTAGGAGAACAGGGTGGCATGGCCAGTCCCTGTGCTCCCGGAACGCGCACGATCAGAATGTGCTCGTTCGACGGGCCGCAGTTGGGACTAGCCACGCCACCCTGTACTGAGTCAATGGAAGCCGGGAAAGTAAGACGACTTGGGCTCCTACTCGCGCAAGGCGGGGTCGAAGACTCCCCTCGGGCTAATGGCACGTCTCGGGAAATCGATTGCGAAGCAATCGGAGGGTAGGGCG
>JAKDNQ010000591.1 GCA_030456405.1 Nitrospira sp. | reverse complement strand
GCCAAGCAGCGGGTTCTGAAGGCGGCGTGATCGTTCCTTCAATCTCGTGAGCCAGGTCGGCAAGCGCGGATGACTTACTGAACCGACCGAACTGAGCAAGTGTGGACGTGGCGCTCGTGGTTAGACCGAAAACTCCGCCCATAAAAATGTGTGATCTGAAGAGTCTTTCGCTCGCCGCGGCTCAACGTCCACCTCTACCCTAAGACAATGTTCAGCCAACGAGGCTGTCGCCAGAATATGGTCGATACGCCAGCCTTTGTTCGCTTCCAGTGAGCTCGGCGCCCGATAATCCCAAAACGTATATTGCTGCCGATGTGGGTAGAGTTTCACGAACACATCCTGAAATCCCCATGCCAGGGTGTTTTCATAGGCCCGCCGTACATCTTCGTGATAGCAAACATGCTTGAGATGTTTTTCCGGGCTATGCACGTCCATGGGACGCGGAGCCACATTCATGTCACCGCACCAGATTGCCGGTTTGTCCGGCGACAGGTGCTTCTTAAAATACTCGGCGAGTCGATCATACCAGCCAAGCTTGTATTGATACTTGGGTGAGTCGATCTCGAAGCCCTGTGGCACGTAGGTATTGACGATGGGAATTCCCTTGATCACTACGCGCAAGAGCCGGGCATCCTCCGTTTCTCCTCCATCATCAAACCCATAGGCTACCGATTCCGGTTTCTCCCGGCTCAATATTGCGACGCCGTTGTACGATTTCATTCCTCGGTAGGTGATGTTGTATCCAGACTCAGCCAGTGCCAACAGCGGAAATTCGCTGTCTTGGACCTTGGTTTCTTGAAGACAGAGTACGTCAGGCTTGTGCTGGGCAAGCCAGTCGAGCACGATCGGCATACGCTTCCGGAGCGAATTGACATTGAATGTCGCGACTTTCATGGCCCCCCACAAACAATTCAGCCGCCGCATCCTAGCAAAAGGCTCATGGGGGAACAAGACGAGCGATCTCATCAATAAGGCGGTAACCGAAGAGACGACCCCAGACTTTGCCGTGATTTCCCGAAGAGCTTTCTTTCCACCTGGCCTCGACCTGAGAGGTTTCCAATGTAACACGGCCCCCAGGAGGAGCGACCTCCTGAGGGCCAGACAATCAACTGACTCGATTGTGAGAACTTAATTTACGGTCATAGACGTAGGGGCTTCCGGAGTTGTTGCTTTCAAGTCTTCCCCCATGGATTGAATTGTTCTCAGCCTTCATCTCATCTTTCATCTTGCCCATCTCGCTCTTCATAGCATCATCAGCCAGGGCCAACGAGCTGGCTCCCATCAGGCACAGAGCGGCAAACGCGACGACGATCGATTTCTGCATGCAACACCTCCTGGAATAGAAAGTAGCGATGGTTCCCTCGCAAAGAGAGCCTGCGCCCCATTTTCAATCCTGTAAAGAATTAGCTCTGGAACCGACGTGTGGCAGTGCCCAAGTCTTAATCGGCGGGCCAACCAGATTTTGGCCCTTGGCCTCGCAAAGTTCCCGTAACTCATACGCGCATGTCTCGCTGAGTCCAGTGCAGTGCGAAATCTAAGTTCATTGTGCTGTAGGCGTATGCGTTTTGCCGATCGGCAATCGCGAGTTGGGGCGGAGCCCCTGTGGCATCCACGACCTGGCCAGCCATCTCTATGAATGGGCGGCCAAGAGCGATCCCAGGAGCATGCGCCGAACGTCGGGTTTCGCTGTGCCCAGGACGTGCCGACCCTGCCCTAGA
>JAKDNQ010000590.1 GCA_030456405.1 Nitrospira sp. | reverse complement strand
TCTGGTCGCGCGAGACCGTCTGCAGCACCACCCAGGGGTTATGCGTGAGCTCCCACAGTACAGGATCCAGCTGTCGCCACACGTGGTCCGTGGCATGATTCCAGGACGAACGCATATCCAGGGCTAGTTCGGTCAAGGAATTGAACCCCTCAATGTCCGTGTGTAGAAGATTGTAGATTGGATGGCTGGTACGGGTCTGTGTGCTCATAGAATTTCCTTTAGTATTGGATCGGACGGAATCCCCCACTGCTCGCGGTATAGGCAAAAGGACTCCCGTTCACGGCTTCCTCCTCACATGCGCGGCGACGTGCCGCCAAGGTCTGCAACAGCTTGTCGAAGGGCTTGTTGAAATTCTCGATGCCGTCGTCCTCCAGTTGCCGTGTTACATGGTCGAGGCTGATGCCCAGTTCCGGCAATCGTTGTAACACCAATCGAGCTTCATCGAGATCCTGTCCGAGGCGGGCTTTCGGATCGCCGTGGTCACGGTACGCGTCGAGGGTTGCGAGAGTCGCCGTGTTGATCGTGTCCGGTCCGATGAGTGCCTCCACGTATTTCACGTCGCTCTCGTTCGGGTTCTTGGTGCTGGTACTGGCCCAGAGCAGGCGCTGGACACGAGCCCTCTGAACGGCCAGCTTCTTAAACCTGCCGCTCCAGAAAATCCGTTTGTAGATTTGATAGGCCATTTTCGCGCTGGCAATCGCCACTTGCCCGCGCGCCTTTTTCGCGAGGTCTGCCGCCTTTCCGCCTTGCGCGATGACCTTCTCCAGCAGCGGATCGACCAGCGCATCAATATGGCTTACAAAAAAACTGGCCACCGAGGCCACATGTTGCAGAGGCTCCCCACGCGCTGCCCGTGCGGCGAGGCCGGCGAGGTATGCCTCCGCCACATCGCGATACCGCGGCAACCCAAAGAGCAGTGTCACGTTGACGTTGATGCCCGCACTGATCAGTTCCTGAATGGCCGGCAGTCCTTCGGTTGTGGCAGGGACCGTGATGAAGACGTTGGGCCGGGCCAGCGCCTTCCACAATCGGTGCGCTTCCTCAATTGTGCCGTTCGTATCATGAGCCAGGTGATGATTGACTTCCAGGCTGACATAGCCATCGTTGCCGGCAGTCCTGTCATACACCGGTCGGAACTCGTCAGCAGCGCGTTGCACGTCGCTTTGGCTGAGCGTGTCATAGATCGCGTTCACCCCTTTCCCATCCAGGGTCATGGCGCGAATGTCCTCGTCATATTCATGGCTGTCGACAACGGCCTTCTCAAAAATGGAGGGATTCGAAGTCATCCCCCGCAGGCCGTCTTCCTCTATCAGACGGCGGAGTTGTCCGCTGGTGATCAAATCGCGTCGGATATAGTCCAACCAGAGGGATTGACCGAACGTTTCCAATGTCTTCAACGGATTGGTGTTCATCATCGTGTGTCCTTGTGTTCCAGTTCTTCCACTTTCGTCGCGTATCCCTTCAATTGGTCTGATTCTAGTCTCCAGACTCCGCTTGCTCGCGGGTTCCGCTGTGCCCAACCGGGAGGTGCAAGGTCAACCAATCACCCCACCTTGATACGCCAAGAAATCTGCACAGGACTCCTCGGCGCTTCTCGCGCTATGATCGAACGACGAGCACGGCACAGGTCGCGTGCTGCACCACTCGCGTCGACACACTCCCGATGAGAAACCGGTCGATGGCGCCCAGCCCTTGAGCCCCCATCACGATCAGATCGGCAT
>JAKDNQ010000589.1 GCA_030456405.1 Nitrospira sp. | reverse complement strand
AACAGGACGAAGTGGTGGAGAGTCTCTTTCGTTCGTATTTTGTGGAAGGCACTAACATCGGTGATGTGAAGACCCTGGCGCAGGTGGCATCTGAAGCAGGACTTGACAGAACAGAGATAGAAAATTTTCTGGCAAGCGAGAAAGGCGTGGTTGAGGTCAAGGCCGAAGAAGCAGTCGGCCGTCGGTTGGGCATTCGCGGAGTGCCCTATTTTATTCTCAACGGTCGTGTTGCGATCTCTGGTGCGCAACCTCCCAATGTCTTTGTGTCGGCCATTCAGCGGGAGGAGAAAGCCTAGTAGGCTATGGAAGAACACAGTTTTAGACAATACATCTGCGGGATATTTCCTATTCGTGCCGATGCAACATGGCAGCAGGATGCTCAAGAAGGCTGTCCAGCAAGGCCGCAGCGAGTGAAGGCCCGGAGGCGTACCCTCTGGGGTACGTTGAGGGTCTGAACGATGCGAGAACGCTGCTGGCAGACTTTTTCAGCATCCTGTTAGAAAAGGAGGGGCATGATGGCAGTCCAGGTCTACGGCTGTAACCACATCGTCATTGAGGTGACCGACGCTAAGAAAGCCGTGAAGTTCTATGAGGACGTGTTCGGATTACAGATGCTGCGAGGTGGCGAAGGCGCAGCCTGGTGCAAGCTAGGCGAACATCAATTCATGGCGATCTTTGAAGTCGACAAGCTGCAGCCGGATCGCGTGAAACATTTCGGCTTGATGGTCCGGGACGCGCAACAGATCAAAGAGGTGCGAAAGAAGCTCACCAAGAAGTACAAACTGCACATGCAGCCGAACTTCCGTTGCGACTTCCGAGATCCCTGGGGCAACCGTATTCAGGTCGGCGATCTGAGCGACGAATCGCTGGTCTGGCTTCTCCCCTATCAGGAAGTGCAGAATGCCGGAATTACATTCACCACCAAACCTCGGAAGGAGAAGCGGTCATGAGCACAACCAATCTACAGCAGCGGCTGAACGATCTATTCAGCTACATTCGTCAAGGCAAGATCATTGAGGCGATGAACGAGTTCTATGACAAGGAAACCGTAATGCAGGACAATGCCAATCATCCGACAAAAGGATTGGCGGCAAACGTCGAGCGGGAGAAGCAGTTCATGAGTGGCGTCAAGGAGTGGAAAGGGTTCAACGTGACGGCCTCGGCAGCGGGCGACAACGTGACTTTCTATGAGTGCAGCCTGGATTTTATCGCCACCAGCGGACAGCCAGTTCATATGGAACAGGTCGTCGTGGCCAAGTGGACGAACGGCAAAATCGTGCGCGAGCGGTTTTATTACGATACGGGCGCGAAGAAGTAAGGCGACGAAAGCTGCGAGGTGTTGGAATGAAAGCGCATTATCTCGGTCACGTTGTCTTCTATGTGAAGGATCTTCAGCGCTCCCTGGCGTTTTACCGTGACCTGCTTGGCTTCCAGGAAGTAGGTCGGATCTTCAACGGGGCTGCGGCGGCCCTCACATCTGGGCGAACGCACCACGAAATCTTGTTGATCCAAGTGGGTGATGCGCCGGGACCACCGTCCGGGAGGCGCCGAGGGCTCTATCACATTGGGATCAAAATTGGCGACGGCCTGGAAGAGTTACGCGCAGCAAAAAGAGAACTGGAGCAGGCCGGTGTGACGATAGAAGGCATGAGCGATCACACCGTCAGCCAAAGCCTCTATCTGCGAGATCCTGACGGCAACGAAGTGGAACTCTATGTGGACAC
>JAKDNQ010000588.1 GCA_030456405.1 Nitrospira sp. | reverse complement strand
GCCCGTCGGCTGCCCTCGGCCACGATGTCGTTCAGGTATGCAGGATCTTGGCTCAGTCGTGCGCGCGCGTCCCACATCGGTGTCATGCGTTCGACGATTCGATCGGCAACGAGTTTCTTGCAATCGATGCAGCCGATGGCGGCGGTCCGGCATTCGGTATTAATTTGCCCCTGAATCATCGGCAATGAAAATATTTTGTGAAAATCGTACACAGGACAGAGGTCGGGGTTTCCGGGGTCGTGGCGTCTGACTCTTGCCGGATCGGTAACCATCGTCTTGAGTTTCTGCCGGACGACCGGTTCGGGGTCGGACAGGTTGATCGTGTTACCGTAGCTCTTGCTCATCTTCCGGCCATCCGTTCCCATCACCTTGGGAAACTGCGTCAGATGCTCTTTGGGTTCAGGGAAGACCGGTGTCTTGTAGAGGTCGTTGAATCGCCGCGCCAGTTCCCTAGTGAGTTCGAGATGGGGGAGTTGGTCTTTCCCTACCGGGACGAAATCTGGTTTATATAACAGGATATCGGCGGCTTGCAGAACCGGGTAGCCCAGAAATCCATAGGTGCTGAGGTCTTTTTCTTTAATCTCTTCCTGCTTTTCTTTGTAGGTCGGATTGCGCTCCAGCCAGGAAATAGGCGTCATCATCGAGAGGAGCAGATGCAACACGGCATGTTCTGGGATGCGAGACTGGATGAATACCGTGGAACGTGAGGGATCGATGCCGGCGGCGAGCCAATCGATGAGCAGTTCCCGGGAGAATGTTCGAATACGGCTCGGATCGGCATAGTTCGTCGAGAGGGCATGCCAGTCTGCGACAAAGAAATAGCATTCGAACTCATGCTGAAGGCCTTTCCAATTCTCCAAGGCCCCGAGATAGTTGCCGAGATGGAGCAACCCGCTTGGCTGCATGCCGCTAAGGACTCGTTTCCTGGGTGTCGTCATGGTGTGTTTCCTGTTCCTCCGAGACCGACGGCGGTGGAGAGAAGTGAATTGGAGAGACTGTGGGTCAAGGTGCTCGTGATCGTATGGATCAGGTGGATCTGCGGGTCTAAGATGATCAGCCCCATCAAGATGAACATGCCGTAGGGTTCCACACGTCTGAGCGTCATTGCCGCGCGGTCCGGGAGAAGGCTCGTGAGAATTCTCCCGCCATCCAGCGGGGGGAGCGGCAGCAGATTGAACAGCATGAGGAGCACGTTAATCAAGACGGAGTAGATCGACATGGCGGCGATCGGCCGGAGAAACATTTGGCGCCACGTATTCGAGAGCGAGGTCTCTTCCGATGTCGATTGAGAGCCTCCGATGGTGGGATCGATCGACAGGATGAGCGCGAAGAGCAGCGCGCTGCCGACGGCCAGCGCGAGATTCATCGCCGGACCTGCTGCCGCAACGAGCGCCATGTCGCGACGAGGTTGGCCCATATTACGTGGATCGACGGGGACCGGTTTGGCCCAGCCAAGAAAGAACCCTCCTGGGATCAACAGGCAGAGCAGCGGCAGAATCACGGTTCCGAAGGGATCGATGTGTGCCAGCGGATTCATGGTGAGCCGGCCTTGAAGCCTGGCGGTCGGATCACCGCATCGATTGGCGACCCAACCATGGGCGTATTCGTGCAAGACCATGGCGAAGAGGAGCGGAAGCCCCATGTAAGAAATCGTGTGGAGGATCTGCGGTAACGAGTTCATGCGATTGGTTTTCTAGCCCGCATTATTCATGACGGTTCGTCGC
>JAKDNQ010000173.1 GCA_030456405.1 Nitrospira sp. | reverse complement strand
ACATACAGTTCGATTTCGTTGCCGTCAGGGTCGTGAAGATAGAGACTCTGGCTCACCGTGTGATCGCTCATGCCGTCGATAGGAACGCCGGCTCGTTCAAGGTCTTTCTTCGCCGCGCGCAATTCATCGAGACTGTCTCCCACTTTGATCCCGATGTGGTACAACCCACGATGCCGTCCGACTGGAGGCCCCGGCGCATCACCCACCTGGATCAGCAGAAGTTCGTGATGCGTGCGGCCTGACGTGAGCGCGGCGGCGGCGCCATTGAATACTCTTCCAACCTCCTGGAATCCCAGCAGGTCGCGGTAAAATCCTAGCGACTGTTCGAGGTGCTTCACATAGAACACCACATGACCAAGATATTGGGCTTTCATCTGAATCACTCCTTGTGGACGACAGCTACCGGAGCAGCGCTCTGACCGCCGCATGCGCCAGCCCCACATCCGGCGTTCGGTGAAGCGCATCGTAATAGTGCTTGCCGAATCCGGTTCCCTCTTCCAACGGAGTCAACAGTGTTCGAACCGATGCGATGAGGGTGGTAGTATCCGCGCCGCCCGATGACTCGTCTTCATCACCGAGTTCATCGAGTTGGGCCACCAATTGAGACAGCGGACGGAGCCAGGCAAACCACGCATGGCCCAACACGAGCTGAAGAAACTCGCCGTTGGATGCAATGCGGCCATACACCCGCTCATAGGACACCCGTTCATCGTCCAGTAATGCTTTGTGCAGACGGAGCAATGCGCGACGGAGTTGGTCTACATACGAAAGTGCTGAATCCGAACCCGGCATGATCGAATCTTCCTGTTATGATCCCTTCGCAGCCTTTGAACCGACTCGTGTTCCGATCGGAATGAAAGCTCCGCTGATCTGTGCGGCTTCGTCAGAGGCGAGAAAGAGCAGCGTCTCGGCGATGGATTCCGGCTTCGTCCATGTGGACGGATCGGCCTCAGGCATACTGGCGCGGTTGGCCGGGGTATCAATGGTATTGGGCAGTACCCCGTTGACGGTCACCCCGGACCCGCTCATTTCCAACGCGAGCACCGCGATCAATGCGAGCAGGCTGGATTTGGAGACAAGATAGGCAGCGGCGCCGGGAAACGGCTCGACTGCCGCCCAGGCTGCCACGTGCAGGATGCGGCCATTCCCATTTTTCAACATATACGGCAACACGGCTTTCGAAAGCAGGAATGCTGCAGTCACATTCATGGTCAGCATCCGCTGCCAGAGTGCCGCATCTGTCTCCTCCGCACGTCCCAGAGCAAAACCACCGACCAGATTGATGAGCGCATCGATACGTCCGGTCTTTCGGATCGCATCATTCATGAGACGCTGCACATCGGCTTCGTCCGTCACATCGGCTTTCATCGCAGATACTCCTGCGACCTGATCCGTCGAATGATGCCGATCTGCCGTAATAACCTGAGCGCCTGAATTCACAAAGGCCGGCGTGACTGTGTGACCCAGCGCTCCAGATCCGCCGGCAATCAACACCACTTTCCCATCTAATTGCATGCGCATATTTCCTTTATCAGGATGCTGAGTCTCGCCCGTCCCGCCTTTCACGCTCGTCTCGCGGGCCTACATAGTTGTTCCGCAACCTGCGCTAGAGCCGCTTTTCCTCGAGATCGTAGACGTCGAACCACACGTAGACCGGGCGATGGTTCGGCACGAACTTGGGAATATACTCCTCCAAGTACTGCTGGGCTTGAAGACTCATGTCGCTGAGCCGCATGTCGCGCATGGTATTATTCCACTTCAAGATGACATCTGTGTCTTTGACCTTTGAGGCTTCAGCGATCCATACGGCGATTTCCTCGTCAGTCGCTCCGGTCGCACCGACGTCTTTCAGTTGATCGGGAGTGATACCGGTGAACGAAAACCACTGGCTCGCCAGAGAACAAGGCCAATAGTTGTAGTCGCCGTTCATGCCAACTAAGAACGCCCGGCATTTATCTACACAACGGGCCGCGATCACATAGCCGCCTAGCTTTTCACGAGGGCTGCGCGGGTAGCCTTTCCGGAGATCCTTGGCCAGCTTCTTCACCTTCTCAAGATCTGTCTTCATGACTGTCTCCTTGCTATTTCGCTCTAAACCAAATAATGAATAATGAACATTATAAGCAGTTTGCTGTGTGAAGCTTCAGTGATGCATTCAGTTTAAAGATACGTGAACTGACGCGCGGATTGATCGTGGCTGGCAGATGACGTTGACAGATCGAAGAACATCGCTATTCAGTCAGTACCTGTTCAATTCGGCGGTCTGGTACCAGCCACATGATTGCAACGATGACGTAGAGGGTACAAGCAATCCAAGGTTGTGCGAAAGAAAGTGGGATCGCTGCCGTGTATGCTGCAAGAGACATTTTGCCCTTCACGTCTCCGCCGATCGATGTGGCCAAAGTTGAGTCGTTTCCATGCCGGGCGATGAGTGTTTTTGTGAGGATGAAATAGGCGATTCCCGCGAACAGCAACACCGCTCCGTACAGCGCCACCGGCCAGGTTGCAAATTGGTTCTCGCCCATCCAGCCGGTGGCGAATGGTATCAATGAAAGCCAAAACAATAGATGTAGATTGGCCCACAGAATTGACCCATTGACGTGTCGTGCCGCATGCATCAGGTGATGATGGTTGTTCCAGTAGATGCCGATATACACGAAGCTCAGGACATAGCTGAGGAAAACCGGAATCATCGGCTGCAAGGCCATAAGCCCGGTTCCGTGCGGCACCTTCATTTCCAACACCATGATGGTGATGATGATGGCAAGGACTCCGTCACTAAACGCTTCCAGGCGTGCCTTGCCCATCGTCATCCGTTGCTCTCTCCAGACGCCGCGCCGGTCTCAACGAACGGATCGCCTCGCTGCCAGCTTATCGTGGTCTCTTTTCAACGGTGACGTCAAGATGGTTCTGCTGAATGGCGCAGCATGGTCTTCCTGAGTTCTCTGCCAGAAAATCGGCGGCGGGTTTACTTAGCTGGAGAAAACTTCGGCTTGGCGCCGATACTGTCCAGCCCCGCTTGCGCACAAGCCGCATCAAGTTGGCCGCCAGGCGCGCCACCGACACCGATCCCGCCGACGACTTCCCCGCCGATCTCGATCGGGAGTCCTCCTGCCAAAATGAGAATATTGTTGTTCATATCCCGCAACCCCTGTGTGGCCGGCAGCTTCGCAATCATCTCGGCCAAGTCGCCGCTAGGCCCACGAAGGCTGGCGGAGGTGTAGGCCTTTTTCATACTGCTCTCGACCGTATGAGGACCGGCTCCATCTCCTCTCATCTGAACTCTCAAGATACCGCTACGATCAACAACGGCAACTGTGACTCGATAGCCATCTTTCGCGCATTTATCCAATGCGGTCGAGGAAGCTGTGGCCGCCAGAGACAACGGCAAAACCGCCTCGCGCGGCAAATCTTCCGCTGCAACATCTGTAGCGATGTTACCGAATAGCAGCGCTGTGCTGACCATCAGGCCGGCAACGAACAACCCTGCCGCGCGCTGGCGAGTATTCTTTAGGTACATCGTGTCCTCCTCCATGAAATACACATTCATTAAACCTGCATCCATCGAGCGCCTGCCGACTCAAGCCTGTCGGCAATGTCTTTCAACCCCTTCAGTCTCGCGTGCTGGAGAGGCGTCACTCCTTCGCCATCAGGAAGGTTGCTGTTAACGCCTGCCTGAACGAGCAGACGCACAATCTCTCGATGCCTCTGTCCTCCATCACCGAGAATGATGGCTTCGAGCAACGCCGTCCATCCAAGCCGATTCACGTGGTCGATGTCAATCTCCGTTTTGAGCAATTCCTTTACCACTTCGACATGTCCTCGTTCGCATGCAGGAATCAGCGCTGTTCCGCCATAACGGTTCTACACCTTAAAATTTGGACCGGCCTTGAGCGCGAGCTTCAAAATCTCCAGATGTCCAGCAGCGCCGGCCAGAAGCAGCGGGCTGTCGAGCTGATTATCCTGCGCGTTCACATCCGCGCCGGCTTCGATCAGCACGGTTCCGCTTTCGACATGGTTGTGGGCGGTGGCTGCGAGCAACGCCGTGCGCCCTTGCGCATCTCGAGTATGGAGGTTAGCGCCTGCTTTCAGCAGCAGCCGAACGGTTGCCGTATCATTACGTTCCGGCGCGATAATCAAGGTGTGATCATCGCTCATACTCCCGCCTTGACCTTGGGAAACAGTGGCGGCTGGAAGAACGATCAAACAGACGGCCAGGGTTGTCTGCAGGGATCTCATGGATCACTGAATTCTCCAGAACAACTGTCCAGCACTCACAGCTCGTTCAGACTCCGTCATCGAACGACCAGCACGGCACAATTCGCGTCCTGCACCACCCGCGTCGACACGCTCCCGAGGAGAAACCGGTCAATGGCGCCCAGTCCCTTCGCTCCCATCACGATCAGATCAGCTTGCTGTGTGGAAGCCGCCTCCATGATTCGTTCAGCAGGCTTCCCAATTGGACGCAGCGGCTCGGCTGAGAATCCCGCCCGGATCAGCTTCTCCATAGTCTGTTCGACCAACTTGGTCCCTACCTCCTTCAACCCTGGATATTTGATCCACGGGATCGTCGATTTCATCGTGATAGGGGCCAATGGGCTCGGTATCCTCACATGGATCACGCTCACATGAATCGGCGCTCGCTTGGTATCGCCGCTGGATCGATCCGGCTGAAACGTGCTCAAGACAAACTCCAGAGCCTTAGCTGACGCAGCCGATCCATCTGTCGCCAAGGTGATTCGCCGTAACGGGACCGCCTCACCCTTGACGATGAACACGGGACAGGGCGCATGCTCGATGAGTTTTGCCGACACGCTGCCGAGCAGGAGGCGGTCGAGGGCGTCGAAGCCTTGACTGCCCACCACCAGGAGCCCGTCTCGTTTTGGCGCGCGTTTCAAGATTGTCGGTGCGACTGCCCCTTGCTCCTTGCGGGCCGTACCCTTGAGTTTGAGCGACGCCAGCTGCTGCTTGGCCTTCTTGAGGGTTCGAGCCGAGCGCGCTTCTATGCGCTGAATCTCGGGTCGCGTCCGAAACGGCCCACGGAGCCAGGCGCTATCGAGCACGTGCAGCGCGGTCACCCTTGGCGGCTTGACGAACGGCAGCTTAGCCACCCAGTTCAGCCCCCATTGCCCATACTTCGATCCATCCGTCGCCACAAGCACATTCATGGTGTACCTCCTTCTAT
>JAKDNQ010000587.1 GCA_030456405.1 Nitrospira sp. | reverse complement strand
CTCAAGAGCCTGCTCGAAACTGGACGCTCGCTGGAACTGAACTTCGAGGAATGACTCAAAGAATAAGGGAGACAACCGATGAAGATACCTTTTACAGGCGGATGCGCGTGCGGCGCGATTCGTTACGAATCCACCGCCGAACCCATCATGACGTTCAAGTGCCACTGTCGCGACTGCCAGCGAGTGACGGGCGGGGGATTCGCCCCTGCGTTGCTCGTGCCCGCGGCGGAGTTTCGTCTGACGAAGGGTCAGTTGCGCTACCATTTCCTGCCGAGCATGGCGGGCGGCAAACACAAGCGCGGCTTCTGCGCCGAATGTGGCTCGCGACTTACGGGCGGAGAATCCGATGATCGGCCCACAGGATTCGTCGGAGTCACGGCGGGTAGCCTCGACGATCCAAGCTCGTTTCGTCCGCAAATGGATTTTTTCGTTTCAGACACGCAGCCGTGGGACCATATGGACCCAGCGATTCCGAAATACGAACTTTATCCTCCGTCGCCAAAGAACGCTTGAAGGAACGATATGAAACCACGAATCAGCCTGCTGGAACGGTCAGTCATTGTCAAGCGGTCAACTCGCGCAGGTGTATGGCTTCACCGATCTTGACGGCTCACAGCCTGATTGGTGGCGCTACTTTCGCGAGGTGCATGATGCAGGCAAACCGGCTGACGCAACCGGATATCGATAGTCGATGGACCATTAACCAATCACATAAAGGAGGTCATTATGCGTTTCACATTTGTTTCCCTCACCTGCCTCACTCTGGCTCTTATCGCATCTCCCGTCTTGGCCAAGGAGAAGAAGCATTCAAAGCAGATGGATCCACAAGCGATGATGGAGGCCTATCAGAAGCTCGCGACCCCCGGCGAGCCACATAAACAGCTCGCCAGCCTGGCCGGCAGCTGGATCACCAAGACCAAGGAGTGGATGGAACCCGGGAAGCCCCCCACAGAAGCAGCCGGCTCTGTTGAAATGAAGATGTTGTTGGACGGACGCTTTCTTCAGCAGGACTTCACCGGCGAGATGATGGGACAGCCTTACACCGGAATAGGAATCACCGGCTACGACAACCTGAGCAAGAAGTATGTGTCGATCTGGCTCGATAGCATGGGTACCGCCCCATTCATGATGGAAGGCACGGGAAGCGCTGACGGTAAGACCATCACGCTCAAAGGGCAGCACGCTGAACCAGGCGGGGGGCAGATGAAACACCGCGCAGTGTGGAAGATCGTCGACAGCAACACTCAAACGTTCGACATGTGGGGAACAGAGCACGGTGGCAAGGAAATGAAAGTGATGGAGATCGTCTATACCCGGAAGCCGTAACGGAAAAGAGAAGGAGCGCGAACCGTTCCGAATTATCCGCGCTGGGTACATCCGAGGGGAAGAGAGACGGTCTCTCTCTTCCCCCCGGCAAGTGGCACATTATACTTCGTCCCGTGCGTGTGGAGTCTTTGAGCGATGCGAGAAGATGCTGGCAGGCTCTTTTAACAACCTGCCAGAATGCCTTACGCGGTCTTCAATCTTTTCCCTTGAGAAACCGGCACAAAACGAAGTTCCACGCGTTGATCCAGCGCACCGGCGATCCGATTCAGCATCGCAAGGGAATGCCCTTCGTAGTCCGCATTTTCCAACCGACAAATAGCCGATGCCGTTGTCCCCACCAGATGTGCCAATTGTCGCTGGGTCATACCGGCGCGAAGGCGCAAGGCGGTCAACTTCCGC
>JAKDNQ010000172.1 GCA_030456405.1 Nitrospira sp. | reverse complement strand
AGTAGGGTGGGGGACCGCGAACCGTCACAAACAATACAGGCTACGGGAGGTACTCCTCGTTCGAGGTACCTCTTTTAGGTCTAACCAATTCAGAATGATCCGGTATTCTTGTGACCAGATTGGTACACAAGGAGGGCATTATGACCTGTACACGTTGTCAGGGTTACATGGCGAAAGATCACTTCTTGGATCTCATGGAGAGTGCGGAAGATATGTGGCTGGTCGGTTGGCGCTGCCTCAATTGCGGAAACGTCTTTGACCCCGTGGTGGAACGGAATCGGCTTCAGCAGGGGTTGGCCGCGGTCGTCTCAACTGTACGAGAGCCAGTCCTGAAGATGGAACCCAGGAACGTCTCGGTGCCATCGTAGGTTTTGCGGTCTCATCAGCTTGGCCATGAATGAATTGCCGTGTCAGTAAGAGTTCGGTCGTCTAACTTCAGAGGCGGTTTCGAACGTTCCAGTCCACTTTCCTAAGTTTTCTTGCCACGTTGTGGAGGCTGGGCTAGACTTTCTCCAGACTGTATGGCACGGGCAAAGACATCAGAATCGTCTCGCGTGCGGTCCAAAGCCGCCACGGTGGAAGAACTCACCCGCGGTGTTGGAAACTTCCAGGAATTTCTCGCACAGGTGGAAGACCTGGGCCGAGAAGGCTTTCCCTATCTCGACGCGGCCAGGGCCAGAACAGAGTTGCAATTCCGTGAATGTATTCGACGCACGTTTGGCGAGAAATCTCCGGAGTTCCAAGAACATCGACACCACAGACTTGTTATGGACACCCCTGAGGGTACGCAGCAGAGCATCGCCCTTATTAAGACCCTCATTGCTACGCTTGAGCAAAAAAAATGTGATCTGCAAGGGGGACCTTCATCTCGGCAAATCCCTCCAGCGCCTCTTGTCTCGCCCGTGTCTGCCCCCGCACGCCCACAGATGGCCGTCGTGCCGGCATCGATCTCGACGGTGCAGATGACCCTGACGCAAACAGAGCCGATCACAGTTCCCCCGGTCACCGTGACGACGAATCTCGGCATGGCCCCAGCCACTGCTGAACCAAGCCCACCTCCGGCCCCCCCGGTTCCGCCTGTTTTTTCTCAAAAGCTTGAGCCTCTGAGTCCATCGATAGCTGTATCCGAACCATCACCGATTTCCCCCACACCGGTTGCGATGGTGATGCCGCATACTCCGTCGCCTTTTGAACCAGTGGTTCAAGTCGCCTCAGAGATCCAGCCGCCGCCCTCACAAGTGGGACAGACTGCGCAAACCGATGTATCCCTAGCCAGCCAGCCAGCTCAGCCACCGCAACATGAACCGGAACCTAGCTTGCGCCCAACTCCCTGCGCCAACCCAGAACCTAAGATGCAGGAAGCCTTTCCTATCCTTCTGAATTCGCAGCGGCCCGCCTCAATGCTGGCCAGCTCTTCCGCGCCCCTGGAGCCAGGACATCGGCTTGCTCCGGCTGGACCTGACCCTCTCGATCTCGTGAAGGCTGTCTGCGGCAGGTTCCATGCCGTTGTCAGGCAGTTGCGACTCCGTGGGGAATATCGGGCGACATTACAGGTAGAGGACGAGGTCGATGCGCTAGATCTTCTGCATGCTCTGCTACGGATTCAATTCCACGATATCGACACGGATGATTGGACGCCGAGCTATTCAAGCGGAGCCCTGCGCACGACACTGTTGCTACATGAGAGCCGTCTTGCGGTGATCGTTAAGAAAACACGCCCAGGCCTCACTGCCAAAGATCTCACAGATCAACTTCGGGTTGACGCAGCGCGGTATCGATTCCACGGCCGATGCACCACGCTCTTGTGTTTTATGTACGATCCTGATGGTCGTATCGGGAACCCTCAAGGCTTCGAAGCGAGTCTCACGAACGTCAACGATTCATTTATTGTCGACGTACTGGTTGCCCCGAAATGAGGTGAAACATGAAAAAGTGTAAATCTGCTCTCGTCAGGCGTCAGAGTTCGTCCGCGGGCGCTCTTGCATTGACAGATGCGCCGAGCATCCGCTACGTTGATAAAGACCCCACGATTGCCGCAGTGCCATGTACGATTCACGCCCCAGTCGATGGCGGGAGAATCATGTCGGATCGGGCCTATGTACTAATCAATGTGCAACCCGGTCGCACGAGCGATGTGGTTCGGGCGCTGTCTGGAATCAAGCAGATTAAGACGATCGATCCTTGTTGGGGCAAGCCCGATATCATTGTGGTGGTAGAAGTTTTAGATCAGGATGCTCTGACCCAGTTGGTGCTGAGCCGGATTCACGAGATCGACGGTGTTCAACAAACTGACACCCATCTTGTCTATCGATTGAAGGCCGATGCGGCCAAGTGACTCACCCTCTTTTTAATTCAGCCTTGTCATGTGAGTGCCCAGTATGCTGGCCTTCTCTTCTTCATGAGCTGGACGTGATCGGCGTGACGCGCTTTACCCATGCAGGAGAATCAGTTTCATTACTAGGCGATCTACCTCCTACTCGGTCTCTCCGTTGTCGGCATCATCACCAAGATCCAACCCAAACCGTTCGGCCATCCGATAGAGGGTGCGCCGATCGATACCCAGAATCTTTGCGGCTTTGACTTTATTCCGCTTGGTTTCCTTCAGTACGCGGACAAGATGACGCTTCTCGACTTCCTCAAGCGACAAAGATCCCTCATCGTTGTGATCGATTGCTCTGTCGGCATCTTTTGTCGGTAACTCCGTCCGATGCAGTGACGCCGGGAGGTCGTCCGGTGTGAGGAGGGGGCCGTGACTCAACGAGACGGCCCGCTCAATGGCATTTTCCAGTTCCCGCACGTTGCCGGGCCATCGATATTGCGTCAACAGCTCCATCGTCTCCGGCAACACACCGCGCACCGCATGCGTCTCCCCGGCTGCACATTTCTGCAAGAAGTGATGCACCAACATCGGAATATCTTCCCTCCGCTCCACCAACGACGGCAGGGTGATACGCACGACATTGAGCCGATAAAATAAGTCGTCTCGAAACTTCCCTTCCTTCACAAGCAGTTCGAGATTTCGGTTGGTGGCGGCGATGATGCGGACATCGACTTTGGTCGATGTTATGCTGCCGACGCGGCGTACTTCGTGATCTTGCATCACCCGCAATAACTTTACTTGGAGCGCTTGGCCCATCTCGCCAATTTCGTCGAGAAACAGCGTGCCGCCGTTTGCGGACTCAAAAAGGCCGACTTTATTTCCCACTGCGCCGGTAAACGCTCCCTTCTCATATCCGAACATTTCCGACTCCAGCAGAGTATCCGGCAGCGCTCCACAATTCACCGGAATAAACGGTTTGTTTCGACGAGGCCCATTTGCATGGATCGCTCGCGCAATCAGTTCTTTGCCGGTCCCGCTCTCCCCTTGCAGGAGCACCGTGCTCTTACTCTCGGTCACCCGTGCCACCAGCTTATACACTTCCAGCATAGCGGGACTGCTTCCCACCAGCGGCGACCATTCATCTTTGTTCTTCAACTCTTCACGAAACCGGGCATTTTCTCTGATGAGTCGGCAGTGGTCGAGACTCCGCTTGACGACCAACTTGATATCTTCCTTCTTGAACGGCTTGGCAAGATAGTCATAGGCCCCTTGCTTGATGGCCTCAATGGCACCCTCAAGGGAACCGAACGAGGTCAGCATCACGACCGCCGTGTCAGGGCTCATACGTTTAAACTCACGTAAGACTGTAAGCCCATCAACCGCTCCCATGCGAATATCTGTCAGCACCAGGTCCACTCGACCCTGATGTCCTCGCGCAATCACTTCTTCGCCGCTGGCGAAGGCTTCAACGGCATAGCCTTCTTTCTTTAAGGCCTCGGTCAAGAGATCGCGCGCGACCATATCGTCGTCGGCAACGAGAATTTTCGCTGGTTGCATCAGTGCTTCTCCGCCATGTACGTGGACTCGGCCTTCAACCCAGGTAAGGTGATGGTCACGGTTGTGCCTCTCCCAGTTTCGCTTTCGAGTACAAGACTCCCTCCATGGGCCAAGACTGTCTCGCGGCTCAAGAATAGTCCTAACCCGGTGCCTTTGCCAACGGCCTTGGTCGTAAAAAATGGTTCAAACGCTTTCTGCACGTCGGACTCAGGCATGCCGCATCCTGTATCCCTTACCTCGATGGTGAGCACCAGAGGTGACAGTGAGTTGGTCATACGGGGGCCACGGTCAAGCTCCTCTGGCGAAGCCGTACGGGTTCCCACCAACACATTCACCGTTCCGTGCGGCGGGGTGGCGGATAAGGCATTGGCGAACACGTTGACCATCACTTGATGTATTTTCTCCGCATCGGCCCACACGAGCGGGAGGTCTCTGGGAATTTCGACCGTCGTCGTAATCTCTTTCGCATGGAAGGCTGGCTCCATCAGCACGACCGCCGGGCTGATGACCTTTTCCGCGGGCAACCACGTCGGTTCAGGTTGGCGCTGTCTGGTTGAGGACAGCAAATCCTGAATGATCCGAACCACCCGCGTGAGCTGCTCATCGATGACGGTGATCCGCTTCTTCATTTCAGGTGTGACGTCTGGTTCTTCCGCCAGCGCTTGCACGTGCCAGGCAATCGAGTGCAAGGGCGTTCCAACCTCATGCGCCACGGACGCCACCAGTTGCCCCACTGCCGCTAAGCGTTCCGAGCGATTCAACTGATCTTTTGCATCGACCAGCTGTGTATTGGCCTTCAGGAGATTTTCGGTCTCCCTAGCCAGCGCGGCATGCGCCGCCGCCTCTCGGGTTTTTCGCTCTTCCCACGTCATTCCGATATAGGCCACGACGAGGAGTACGCCCGCGACCACGCTCCGATTAATCACTGCAGATTGCAACCGCCCCGGCTTGGTCGGTTGCAGTAACCCCATGTAGGTCGCCACGATACAGGCCACCACCGTTACGAACATCAAGCTGCGGCTGCGCACGGTTGCAACCAATAGGATCGGCAACACGAAGCCATATGCGCCGACCACGTTGGCGGGGGCGACCATTTCAAGCGCGACGATCGCCAGGAATACCGCCCCTGCGATTGTCAGCACAATGCGATTTTGTTTCAACATGGAAATGGGAGATATGTACTCTGCTGATGAGCCATATGTGAGATCTCTAGCAGGCTACGGAAAACCATTTTGGCACAGCAGAACGTTGAGGGCAGGCACGTCTGGGACAAGAAAAGAACATCCCAGAAGGATGCTCAAAAAGGCC
>JAKDNQ010000586.1 GCA_030456405.1 Nitrospira sp. | reverse complement strand
CCAGTCTTTTCAAGAAAGACTCAATCCGTGCGTCAGAAGATGAATGGCTCGGGCCAGAATCCCATATGCCGAATTTGGGTCGGGAGCTTCGACGTCGGGAACCGAGAGGAATGAGTGTCTCTTCAGGCTGGATAGTCGGCGCGATATTTGCCGCGGGTGTGGCCGCTGGATGTCTTGTTATGGGCCTTTTCGACCGACGGTCTCAGATCTCCTAGCAGGACGCTGAAAAACCCTACCAGCTTCGTTCTTTCCTTGAGAACATCCTCAACAGCGCTCACTCTGAGAAGAAACTGTCGTAGCAGCTTGGGGGGCGAGAAGCGCCAAAACGTATGTGTTTCCACTGCCTGCTGCCTTGTTGAGCAACCGGCTGAGTTATTTTCATTTCCGCAAACACGCTGACGAAACGCTTCCTTCCTGTAGCTCGTGAGACTCTTTTCATTTTCAGCGAGATCCATTTTGATACAAGAGGCGATCGGCTTCGATCTGCGAGAGTAGCTCGTCAAGTGCGGCTTGAACCGCTTCTTCGATGGGTGTGTGATCCGAAGCCGTGATCCACCGAACACTCGACCCAACCGTTTCTTTTTCGACCAGATAGGACTTGATTGATGGTGCGCTCGAAGGGCCTAGAGCTGATTCCAGACGCAGCCTGTAATGGTAGTCGCCGCGGGATCGCATCGTGAGCCAGGCTTTGATGCTGAGAGTAAGGTCGGCTGGTGTGTCGCTTACCGAAGCGAATGACCGGCGCGATTGAATATAGTTGATTGCGGCAGAACGAAGGTCCTGTGCCGGCCAATCGAGTAAGGTGATCCCCGGTCTGTGATCGGCTCCTTCCAGCGCGAGAAACGGCACAATGACTTGTAGCGATTGCGCGATGGCGGTAGGCGAAATAGTTGGAGGCGCAGGGGTGACGTGAATTCGATGGACGCAACCCAAGCCGAGCAGCAGGAGCCCGCTGAGAAATAATCGAGAGGATCGATGTAGGAGACGGCCGTTGTTCACGGATTCGTCGTGGGTGTCGAAGGATTGAGGATGTCCAGATCCCTTAAGGCACGCAACGCCTGTTCTCGGTATGGCTTGTCCGTGGGGTTTGTATAGGTGTCAATCACACGTTGATAGGTGGCGCGGGCTTGAGGGAATTGCCGTTTGATGGCGAAGTATTGGCCCAACGCGAGCCAATTGGTGGCTGCGGCTTCGTTGGCGGTTTTCATCAAAGCAAATTCCTGTTCCACCGCTGTGGTGCCTTGTTGTCCTGCCCGTTTTCTCACGGTATCTCCCATCTGGCTCGCCATCGCTTCTATCTGCTCATTGTCCCGAATCGCGGATTCCACTCGGTTGGCTTTCAGGCTGTCATAGAATGCGTCGGCATGATTTTTAATCATGTTCGCTCGCTCTTGGTACGTATCGTGGGCACAACCGGCACCCAGCAGGCAGCAGGCGACAAACAGCAGTGATCTGTACGATGCGAATTGGGGTCTTGTCATGAGTCCTGCTCCAAGGGTTCTCCTCATGGCGGCGCTCCTCTGCTCGACACAGATTATCCTACAGAATTCGAAGAGGAAACGCGACCGTGTGTTGTGAAGCCCTGATGAGCCGTCTAGTGACACACGAGTCTGAAATATGGTAAGAGTCCAACTCTTTTAGAGATCCTGCATCGTCCCCATCGTCTAGCCTGGCCTAGGACATTGCCCTTTCAAGGCAGTAACACGGGTTCAAATCCCGTTGGGGACACCA
>JAKDNQ010000585.1 GCA_030456405.1 Nitrospira sp. | reverse complement strand
ACAGCAGCGGCTTCATCACTATGTGTGGAATCAGGGTCGCACGACACTGACGGCGGGGGTAGAAGGGACTAGACTCTATTCAGTTGTCTTTTCTCTCGCCGACGAGTTCCTTGAGGCTTCCTGCGATTGCCCGGCCTGGGATCCTGTGTGGCTCTGCAAACATGTGCTGTGCGCCTGCTTCATGACCAAGCATCTCCTTTCACCGGAGACGTTTAGTGTGCCGGCCTGGCAACACACGAGGGTGCCCGCCCTCCGAGCCGAGTTGCTCGGCGACATTCCGGAACCAGTCGTGAAACCGGCAACGTCTTTCATCGGAGCGCCGAGCAAAGGATCTCCACGCAAGAAACCGACCTATGAGATTGTGATCGATATTCGTCCGACGTACCCGCAGCTCCTGATCCACCGGAACGGCCTGCCACTTTCAGGTGGATGGGGCCCCGCGCTGCCATCCGAATTGGTTCCTCTCCTCAATAGATCCTGGTATTCCGGGTTCGGGGAAGATCCCTTGCTCCATTATCTCAAGCTGCATGACAAGCCTTGGCCAATCGTGCTGGCATCCGGCAAAGAATTTATCCCGCTCCAATGGAATCAGTCGGTCAAGTGTCAGAGCAAGACGGAGATCGATGTTGTCGGGGGCCACATGAGGATCCGCGCGGTCTGTCTGGCCGACGGGGTCTCCCTTGAACGAATCGTTCGTTTCAGGAGTTTTGTGGCTGATGTGAACGGTGGGCGGCTGCTCTATTTGAAGGACGAGACTGGATGGGCCTCGTTTCGCTCACTGAGACAACGATTCGGGGAGGCCAAGCCGTTCCTCGACCCCTATGACGATCCCGACGCAGGGTTTCGCGCGGTGGCGTTGTCGGGTGAGTCTGAGTATTGGCGCTGGCAAGGCATCGACGGGGATACAGAGTTTACGATTTCGCTGAATGAGTTCCAATCTGCGCAAGTTGAGCTGGCTCAAAAGAAGGCCGACCGAATCTTGCGTAATCTCGTGTTGAAGGTGGAGGGGCAGGACCTGTCGGTTCACCGTCTTACGTTCCCTCCAGCAGGTATTGCGCCGTCGTGCGCGCTGATCCTGAAGCCTCCCTCAGCCGCCGGGGGACATCCAGCCGCCTCGTGGACGCTCCAGGCGCAATGCCGCCGGGGCGATGTGCTCTTTGCTCCGAGCGTCTCAACCTTTGGATGCATCTTGGCATTGGAGCGAGGGCGCGCGGTTTCCGGAGCGCTACGCGCCATCAAACGAAAGGCCGTGCTCTACGACACGTTTTTTAGGCTTCTTTCTGTGCATGAGGCCAAGGAGCGAGACCAACGCATCACAACGGTCATCGGCTTGGAGGACTGGTCACACGCTGTCAGCGACGAAGCCGCTGATTGGCTCAAACAGAATTTGTCGGGCTATGCCAGGCTGGATGCGCGGCTACAGTTTTGCGCAGGGCGATGGGAACTGCAACCGATCGACAAGACTCGCGAGGTGTTGCTGTACCAGATACCCTTCAATGTCTTCGGCCCTGAAATCTTTCGCGGTATGCGGCGTTGCGATGAGATGACGATCGAGGCGCCACGGCTATTTCAACGGCTACCGGCTCTCCTGGAACGGCTCACGACCGCCGGAATCGAATTGCTATATGAAGACAAGCCTCTCCAGGCCTCTCAGTGGGATTGCTCGGTTCATGTGGAGCGTGGCGACGGGGAAGGGACCGGGATCGACTGGTTCGAAATCCGGCCGGAGATC
>JAKDNQ010000044.1 GCA_030456405.1 Nitrospira sp. | reverse complement strand
ATGTGCACCATTGAGCGATTTTCTTTGTGCGGGAATCTGCTCGTACACTTCGGACTTCTTGCGTGACACGATGACCCCGATCCCCTTCTATATCCTCTGCGGCTCACTCGGCGCAGGTAAAACCACCCTCTTAATGAGACTGCTTGAACATTGGAAGAGCCAGGGGAAACGGGCCGGGGTGTTGATGAACGAAGCTGGGGAAGTGAGTATTGACGGCCCCCGTGCAGGCACGATCGCCGAACAAGTGATGAACCTTGCAGGCGGTTGCGTCTGTTGCGATACGAAGGAAGATCTCTCCTGGGGAATCGCCCAACTGGTACGGGACTATGAATCGGATGTGATCATTCTGGAATGTTCCGGCATGGCCGACCCGGCAGAAGTGATCGATGGCGTCACCGATCTGTATACCGCACAGCTCGCACACTTGGAAAAAGTCATTGCTCTCCTGCATCCCATCTCCATCGACCGGGAGAGTATGGGAGGCTTCGTCACCAGACAGGCGATTCGATGCGCCGACGAACTCGTTCTCAACAAACGAGACCTCTACGTTCCAGGGCATTGGGAGGCGTTCAAATCCTCGATCACCGATCAGAATCCCTACGCGCGAGTCTGGGAAAGCAGCCATGCCAGAATCGATCCCTCATCATTGCTCGAACCAATCACCCGCATGTTGCCGGCTCCAACGGTGAATGTGGAATTTGGCGTGCCGCGCTCGTCTACAACGCGTACACGGGCGTCGTATCATCCCATCGCCACGACGATTCGGCTGCCAGGTCCGTTGAACCTTGTACGATTCCTGAGCTGGATGAAGACCCTGCCCCCTGAACTTGAACGAGCAAAAGGATTCTTCCGATTCGCCAAGGGACCGGAACTCCAAGAATTTCAATATGCACCGCCAGGCGACGCAACCATTACCCCGATTACATTGCTCGACGAACCGAGCCACGCGATTGTGTTAATTGGGCGAGGCTACGACCAGGAGCGCTGCCACGCAGAACTGTTGGGCTGTCTGGAGGGCTAGCCTGTAGGGCTGGTCATTGAAGAGCGGACACGAGAATAGCGCAAGAGCAGCCATGCGGCTCCTGCTCCGAATAAGCCCCCGATCACCCCCCCTCCCAGTATGTCTGTGACATAGTGGGCTCCGATATACACACGCGACAGACCGATCAGTCCGACCAACGGCCAGCTCACCCAGCCTGACCGCGGATAGAGCACGTGGAAAAAGGCTGCCGCCGTCGCAGTGTTGATGGCGTGGTTCGAGGGAAACCCGAAGGTCTTGCCGCAGGCTTCGATTTGATGGATATCCGGGAGCGCCATACAGGGTCGAGGCCGAGTCGCAAGATCCTTGATCCGCGCTCCGAGAAAATCCAACAGGCCGATGGACGCAGCCAGCACGGGGGCCGCCAGCAATGCCTCCCGCCACGACACCCACAACCAATAGCCGGCCAGGAGGATACCAGGTACCCACAGCAGACTGGATCTCGAGAGACTGAGCGCCAACTCGTCCAACCAGGCCGACTGCCCGGCGAATCCATTGATGGCGCGAAAGAGCGATTCGTCCAAGCTCATTTTGGTCTGTCTGGTCTATCTGGTTTATCTGGTCTGTCTGGAGGTTCCGTGCAATTAGCTATACGCCATAAGCCAGCAGCTCTTGTTATCATCTTGTCCTGAAGTGGATACGCACGGTGAGTTCTCCGTCGATCGGCTCGTCGCCTTTCATTTGAGGCTCAAAGGTCCATTTGTTCAATGCCGCCATACCGGCGATGGTGAGTTCTCGATGCTTCGCCGGCTCCAACACCACCACCGTCACCATCGCATGCTTGGAAACCAACATGCGCGCTTTCATCCAATCGTCGAGTTCTTTTCCGTCCAAGGCCGGCGGAATAGCCGGCCAGGGTGTGGCTTTGGGAACTGGTCCAAGCTGTTGATCCTTGTTAAGCGGCAGGCCATGGACATGGACTTCCGGCAATTCGATCACATCCTCCTGATGATCGCTCTCGTGCGTAGAATCATCACCGACCACCGCGCGAGAGGAGGCCGGCCAAAGACACATGCACAGGGCACAACAGAGCACGAAACACCCTGTTGCGCGTAAGACCTTCTTGAATGTCATCGTCATACTTCAGCGTTTATATCAGAAGAACCACTGGGCTCGGAAGAAAAATGAACGTGGCATGCCGGCGTGCGACACGCCGAGGCCGATACTTCCCTCGCCTCGATTGATGAAATACTCTTGATCCAGTAGGTTCACCACGTCAAACCCCAACAGCATCTTCTGGTTGTCCCATGGCAACGGGATGACGTGCGTGAGGGACATATTATAAATCGTGTACGAGGGACTGTGGATGGAGTTCGTCTTCCCTCCCTCTTCCGCCGTGCGCAGCCCGGAGGCAAACAACGTCTGACCCGTGATTGTCGTCCGCTCCAAAAAGCGATAGGCGACCACGGCAGAACTCGTGAGGGTCTGTTGGTGATCGCAATGCACCCCGCCTTTCGAGTTGATATCGGCAATTTCCGTCGCTTCGAGCAGGATATGGCCTGATTGGAGCCCGTACCCCTTACACTGCCCCCAGGCCACATTGCCGCGCGCCGTCGCGTTATCCGTGATCTGGAGTTTCAGGGCTCCATCGATGCCTCTCGTCCACCCTCGTTCAAAGGCGAAGTAATTCAACAAGGGCGTCGTCCCGAACTGACCCGCATCGGACAGATAGTTGGCGAGCTTGTAATACCCGGTCAATTGTAATGTCGCCCAACTGGTCAACGCATGGTAGCTCCCCACCTCGAAGTAATGGGCGCGTTCAGCTCGAACCGTATTATTCGTCGTATCTTCCGGCGCTGCCTTCGTTCCGGCGGTATCGAGTTTTGCAAAGGAAATGGCTTCGAGATTCGGTGGTGTAAATTGCCGGCCGTAGAAGGCATGGAACACATTCGCCTGATCGGCCTTGTAGGTGATCCCGACCCGCGGGCTGATCTGCGCCTCATCGCGCTGGTACTGCACCACATCGGCCCGCACACCGAGGTTGAACGTCCACCGATCGTTCGGGCTCCACTGATCCTGAACCCAGAATTCCTGCCGATAGCCGATCAACCGATTGTCTGCATTCAGACTCAGGACATCCCCTGTCGGATTGCCTGCTCCGTCATCGGCGAACGTGAACAGTCTTGTCTTGTTCACCGCCTCTGTCCGATCGATCTGGAATCCGGTTTTGATCACATGTTCTGTGTTTGGAATATAGGTGTGATCCAGCCGCACTCCCCCTGAATAGGCGCTCCGATCCTGATTGGCAGCAGAGAACGGCTCAGATGGGTCTGCGGTGTAGGCCAACACGTTGAATGGATCCGTCTTAAATGTGGCCCGCGTTTGGCGAAAATAACCTGAAAGGCTGAAAAAATTATTGCTATTCACATCGTGCCGCCAGACCATGTGCCCATATTGATTGTTCTCTTTTTGGTTCTCGTCGATGGCCTGGGACGCCACCGGCGTGAATCCAGGACGGCTCGCCTGAAGCAAAGGCAACAGCTGCCCGGTTGGATCGACTTCTTGGCCAGGGATGGTCGGAATCTGATACTTAGCTACGGCGTTCAAAAATACCCACGAGAAATTGTTCGTATTGTTGTGCTGGTAGTCGCCGCGGATGAATGTCTGATTCCGCTCGCTTTGCCCATGAAAAATCGAATGGCCCAGCGTCGGCGGCTCGATACCCCGATTCGTCGTGGTATAGCTGTTCAGCACATAGAACCGGAACTTTTCGCCGATCGTGCCGCCATATTCGAACGAGGGATTGATCGTCTGGTTCGACCCGCCGAATATTTGGGCGGACCCAAACCCCGGCTTGGTTCCACTCTTGGTCGTGATATCCAATACCGCGGCCGTCTTGTTGCCATATTGCGCCTCCATGCCGCCGAGAATGATGTCCGCCCGTTCCCACGCCCGCGGCGAGATGACATCGGAGAAGGTGGACGACACGGTATCTGGAATCGGTACACCGTCGATTCGGAACTGTAGATTCGCGTGCTCCTGTCGAATATGGACTTGTTTGAGCGAGCCATAGACGGCGCTCGGAATCGTGATGAGCACGTCATGTAACTCGACATTGTTGCCGCGCGGTAATTCTTCGATGTCCTTTCGACTCACCGAGTAGGTCTCGCTCGAGGCCTTATATTGAATCGGCGCCAGAGGGGATCGCACTTCGAGTGCGATCTCTCTAGTCTTGGACAAGGTCAAGGTAATAGGGTTGGGCGCTTCGGTCTTGATCTTCAGCACGATATATTCGCTTCGATAGGTATCTTGTACGGCGCTGACAGAATAGGTTCCATCGGCAGGGACAGAAATTCTGAATTCGCCGGCATCGTTCGAGACGCCGGTCGCCACCAACGTCCCTTCTTGATCCTTTACTTCAACGACCACCTGGCCCACCCGTCGGAGGTCCTGATTTTCGACCGAGCCGGTGATCAGGTTGGCCTCTGTCGCTACGGCACGACCCTGATGAAACAGACTTAAACAGGCACAGAAACACACTGAACAACCAATGAAATGACACCATCCATGTCGCATTGAAGCCCCCGTGCAGTCACGCGTTAAAAAGATGCCGCAGCCCACCAGCCGGTAGTCCGACAACGACGTGGCAAAACGGCGAGAATCGAAATGACGTGACTACATGCAGGGGGGAGCGCGAGAAGGACCAGGCGTGGAGAGTTCAAATGAAAGCAAAACGAAGTCCGCCGGAAGTTCCAGCAGGTCGACGAGTTCTTGTGCCGTGAAGAGAGGAGCGCCGACATCGAGAGAGCCGGCTGTGTGATGCTGGACCCACTGACAGAGGTCGGTGTCGGAGTGCTCGTGCCCATCGTGGTCGGCAGCCGCCAACTCGTGATGAACGTCCTGCGCCACGGCAAACGGCGGAAAAGCGAGCAACAGCAGAACAAGGCCGAGCGCCACAGCGCCCTGAAGAACGCTGGGCAGACGTCGTATGGAAGCGCGCAGAGTCATTGAAGTCGAGCTACGTAACATAGGAATTCACGGCTTGTCAAACAAGGGGATCTATGTGCCAATACGATTGTCTTCAGCCCCCGGTGCCCCAACTGGTGGCTATTTCCTTTTATATACGCTATATTTTGTAGACCTAGTACGCAATACTTCATCTCGCAACACAACCGCGCTCCCTGAGTGAAAAGATACGATCATGCAGCGACCACTCGATAACCAGCACATCATTGAAATCAAACCGCTGCCCTCGCCGCGAATAATCAAGTCAACACTGCCGATTACCGACCAAGCTGCCGCGCTGGTTGTTGAAACCAGGGATGCCATTCGTCGCATTCTGCATGGCCAAGACCGTGAGCGCCTGCTGGTGATCGTCGGCCCCTGTTCGATCCATGATCCCGATGCCGCCTATGAGTATGCCGACCGGCTGAAACCAGTGGCCGATGCATTGCGCGACCGGTTCCTTATCGTCATGCGCACGTACTTTGAAAAGCCCCGCACCACGATTGGGTGGAAGGGGCTCATCAACGATCCGCACCTTGACGGCACCTGCGATATTGCGACTGGACTGGAAATTGCGAGAACGACCCTCCTCAACATCAACAAGCGTGGGGTCCCCTGCGCGGCTGAAGCGTTGGACCCGGTGTCCCCTCAATACATTGCCGATCTCTGGAGTTGGGTCGCCATCGGCGCCCGCACCACCGAAAGCCAGCCGCACCGGGAAATGGCCAGCGGGTTGTCTATGCCGGTCGGCTTCAAGAACGGCACAGAGGGCAACCTTGAGGTCGCGTGGAATGCGATGGTTGCCGCAAAGCAGCCTCATCATTTTCTCGGCATCAACGCCGATGGGCTCACATCCATCATCAAGACCATGGGTAATCCCGATCGACATATCGTTCTGCGCGGCGGCGGAGGGAAAACCAACTATGAAGCCGAACACGTGGCACGCGCGGAGGCGCTTGTGGCGACCGAGGGCATCGTTCGCCCCATCATGATCGACTGTTCGCATGACAATTCCGGTAAAGACTATCGGCGCCAGGGTGTCGTCGCGCGCGAAGCCCTTCGCCAATTCCGCGACGGCCGCCACTCCATCATGGGACTCATGCTCGAAAGCAATCTGAGTCCCGGCAAGCAGACCTGGCAGCAAGGGAAAACACTGGCCCACGGCGTCTCCATTACCGACGCCTGCCTCGGCTGGGATGAAACGGAATCTCTTCTCAGCGAACTCGCCGAAGCCATTATTCCACGCCCGGCATAACGTCTCTCTCTGAGAGGTGCGTTGTTCTGCCCATCATCCTGCCGTACCAGGGATCCTGCGGTAGTCGTCATCAAAATAGGACGGAGCCGCCTCGTCGCCGCTTCGATCACTCGATGTAAACCGTATCCGTAACGATTGGCGCGGACGATCCCGTCGTTCGGTGAGCGACTGGCTGCCTCGGACATCTAAAACCGAATCGTCCAGACAAGTTTTGCAATCAGTTCGGACACTTTGGAGTGCCAGCCATTCTCGGTATCGGCGTTGTGATTGAACACCAGAAACACGTCGCTACCTGGCTGCACGGCCCACCGCATCCGACTGTTCAGGCCGAATTCGTTCGACACGTTGTCGTATTGCCCTATCAGGTTCCAACTCAGGTTTCGCGTAAAGGTCATGTTGAGATTGAGTTGCCCGATATGCACCGTAAACTTCCCATCCGGTAATGCCAGCCTGTTCTGAGTATAGATCGCCGCCAGATTGAACCAGGGACTGGGCCGCCAGACCAGCTTCGTGAGCAAGTCCATGCGCTGGCCCCCATTGAGATAGGCGCAACATTCGAAGCCAATCGATCCTCTCACGGCGCGTGTCTTCGCGCTTTCCAGAAACAGGTTATAGGCGAGCCAGGAATATTCTCCGGGAGGAATGATGACACCGGGCGCGATTTCAAACGGCTCGAAGTACTGCTCGCGTCTCACCACAGGGGCGAGATAGAGGCTGTCTTGCAAGGTCGACGTCACCCCCACTTCCGGCAGCGCTAGAGAGCCGGTGATCGGCCGACCATCGAGCATCGTCTTGTCCTCTCCGTAAAATCCCAATCGCACCGAATCAAGCCCCGTCGGTCGCCAGGACCGCCCCAGCCATCCCGAATAGTTGCGCGTGCCCGCCTGCTCGATAAACCCCAAGGCCGGGTTGAAGTTGGTCCCCAGTTGGTCGAATGTGAGCCCCGCATCCCAGGTAAAATTCGGATAGAGCAGCCGTCCGCCAAATGCATTGCCGGACTGTTCCCCATCCGACCGCATGACATAAGCGTTCATCTCGGCCACTTGCGAGCTTCCCAGGAAATTTGAGCTCTTCAGGTTCAGATCGGCCCCCCCCAGACGGTTCTCGGCATTCAGCAATGGATTCCCGTTGGTAAAGATGACGCCCACGGACGATTCGTCGAGAAATCCCACGCTCGCTCGCCCCACGGCGAGATTCTTGGAATTGAGGTCATCCGTCTTGTCGGACTGGATCGACAGCAAGCCGATATTCGTCCGTCCGATTTGACCGGTCACCTTCAGCCCCCCCAGCAAATCGATCGGCATCCGATCGGCGTCCAGTCCGATGCGGCGTGAAAAGAACGGCAATGGCATCCGCCCACCTCCGGCAAACTGAAAATAGTTGCTGTCTTGCAGAAAAAACCGTCGCTTCTCCGGAAAAAATAGCGGGAATCGCGTCAGATTGACCCTCCGATCGTCCACTTCCGTTTGGGCAAAATCGGTATTGACAGTCAGGGCCGCTGTCACAGACGGGGTCACCTTATAATAGAGATCCCCGCCAAGCTCGAAGGGGAACTGCGCGTTGCCGCCTGGTGTCTCCTGTCGCGCCGTGAGTCTGGCGTAGGGCACGAAATCTACCCCCAGGCCCTGTCGGAGACCGGTGAGCCCGTCCAGTTGTCCCGCATCGCCCATCGTCACCACTTGCTTCGTGCGTGTGGCAGCGGTCCACCGTATGTATTCGTTCTTTCGAGCAATGGCTCGCTCCACGTTAAAGCCCCATGTGGTCTGGTCTGGATCAAAGCTGATGGTCTTCATGGGGATCGCCAGTTCCGCGGTCCAGCCCTGATCATCGATCACGGCCTCGGCATACCAAATGCCGTCCCACTCAAACAGGGTCCGCAACCCGTCCTCCTCCTCCGTGTCGGCGTAAGGAGAAATGAGTCCATCTCGCCGATTGCCCAGCGGATTGACCTGAAAATAATACCCGCGGCGCAGGTCATGGAACGGATCGAGCGCCACAGCCACATAGTCATCCCCATCCATCTCAATATCGCGCTGGCGTTCCTTGGCGACGATCTGGTCCGGCTCAGAGTCGAAGGCCCGGATCCCGATGTACAAATAGTCGGCGTCGAAGAGCAGGCGCACCTCCGTGCGGGCACTCGGCGCGGTTCCCTCATTGGGGTAGGCCTGGGTGAATTCCGTCACCACTGCCGCCTGTTCCCATGCGCTTTCAGACAGGCGGCCATCGATGTCTGGAGGCGCCTTGGTCTTGACCATCCGCACACGATTCAAGGCCTCCTTCACGGTAGAAGCATCGACAGGCAGTGGAGCCACAGGGAGCAGGTCAGCCCCCTCCGTCGGCATTGCGCCGAACCAGCCACCTGTGAGCAGGACACCGGCCAGCACCGTCACCACCCTCGACCTTATCCTGCTTCCTGCAGGAGATTGCCGGCGACGCCGGCTTCGAAATCGTCCGCCGTCTGACCCCATCCCGTCGGCGTCTGTCTCTCCCGCGCTGCGCCTTCTCGGCGGGATCGCGCACCTCCAGAACGGCACCGTTGTATTGATCGTCACCGTTCGCTCAGACCAGAAGCGAGTCAATCCATGCAGTCAAAGCCATGAGAAGGATTGTCGCCTCCATACCACGAGCAGAAATTGACTGAGTCATCCGTAAACCAATCTGAGGAGGGCAAAGCCGGCCAAACATCTGATTGGCGGGGTTGTCTGTATAAGACGAACGAGATCAGAAAAACCTCACCTCGTCGAAGCGGTGAGTCGGCGAGAAAGGCCAATGGGGGCACTGATACTGATGGGATAGCCATGATAGGGAAACGCTCCTGTGGGAGCCTCCCCTGACCTACACACACATGATCGCAGCCCCCTTGATCACAAGAGGATGGCCGTTAGACTGATCAAGAGCCAGAGGACACCCAGCATCGTCGCGGTACGAGGCATATGGGGCAAGGAAAACACGAGGGACAATCCGGCGACGGCCAGCCAGCCGACCCATTCCACTGGGCCGAACGACCAGCCGGAGACAGCCACGGAAGCGGCAAAGGAAACCATCAGCATCAACCATCCTCCTATTCTCAACAGAAGGCGGACGGAATTGGTCGGCGCATGCTGCATCACCTGCAGGTAATGTTTGGGCATGGCCAGACAAAAGGCAAGCAATCCGCAGTAGCTCAACGCGAACGCAACCCATCGCATATCACTGTTGCTCCGCCTCAACCGCCGATTTGATAGCCACCTGCGCCGCGACCACGCTCGGCCGGCCGATGCGCCAGGCCGTCAGCCCCAGCACCGCTCCGACAGCGAAGCCGGTGAGATCCACCCCGGCAAGTCGCCAATTTCCATGTGGGAGTGTGACCAACACATGACTCTGTGACGTCACGAGGTTCAACAACGGCAAGAAGCCGAAGAGTATGGCCGACAGCATCAGCTGTTCCTTCCAGGCTGAACGGTGGTCTCGTCTCAACACACCATGAATCGCACACAGACCCCACGCCAGAAAAAAACTGCGCATCTCCCAGAGCGCGCGATCAGGTATCTCCATCGGCAACAACCGATTCACCCAAAAGAACGAGGCGACGGCCACCAGGAGTCCAGCCACCGCTGAGACATTGAGCGCTTCGACTAGACGATAGCCGGCGGACAATTCCCGCTGCGACGCTCGCTCACGCCGCTTGACGGTCCAGAGCACCAAACCCGTGGCGATCATGGCGCTCGCCGCCAAACCCATGCCGAAGTACAGCCATCGAATCACCGTCTGATCGAACAAGATATAATGAAGTCCGATGAGGACCGAATAGGTGAGAAACGCCGGCTTTTCACCTTGCCAGATTTGTAGAATTTCGCCGGTCGTGCCGTCGAAGGTCACGCGATCGGAGACCAACGCCAAGCGATCATCCGCACGACGGCTGATTAGAACCGTCACATTCCGATCACCTGGGTGCTGGACTTCGATCCATTCAGTGACGCCGCCATTCCACTGTGCACGCGCCCGCTGTTCCAGCTCTCGCAGCGATATCAACGCGGACGGACTATTCGATCGAGCGCGCTCGATGCGTTGTTCCATCTCCTTCTGCACTCGTTCAGATTCACCGTGATAGAAGAGCTGGAGCCCGGCGGGCATGTAAATGGTCCAGAAAATGACCAGGCCGGTAAAGGTGATCATGAAATGAAACGGCAGCACGAGCACGCTGGTGACATTATGAATGTCCAGCCAGGCTCGATGGGAAGAAGCACGTGGACGGAAGGTGAAAAAGTCTTTGAAGAACCGCCGATGGATCACGATCCCAGAGACGAGCGCCACTAACATCACCATGGCGGCGGCGCCGACGATCCACACACCGGGCCGGTCCAAATGCAACTGATAGTGGAACTGGTAGAAAAAGTCTCCGCCCATACTCTCGCGTACCTGAACGATCTCGCCGCTCCCGGGATCGAGGTACCGTTGTTCGAACTCATCTTCATCCGGTCCCTGCCAAGAAATCGTGACCTTCGGAGACCTGGCATGAGGAAATTCGATCCACCATTCCTTTGCATCGGGGCCGAGCCGCGCTAGCTGATCCACAGCCGCATCGATATTCGAATCGGTCGATCGAATGTAATGCAGCTCCGGCTGCATCCAATAGGTGATCTCCTTATCGAAGACGGTAAGTGTTCCGGTGAGGAAGATCGCGAACAGCAACCAGCCGAAGATCAGCCCACCCCACGTATGGAGCCAATCCATTGACTGTGTGAAACTGTCTTTCATGGATTCGGCCGGTCGTACGTTTTCTGGAGATAGTGTTACTCAACCGTGGATGGTCAGTGCCAGGGGCAAGGCAATCGCTCCACAGCAGGCCGCAGGAACCAAAAGACCGGCCCAGGCCCTGGCAGGCGTAGAGGCCGCAAACGCCCAGAGGACCGCGCCGGTGTACAAGATAAAAGAGAACATGGCCGCCGTCAGCACCGCCTCGGTCTTGGCCAGCGGCAGAAGGAGCGTCAGACAGGCCGTAAAGGCATAGGTCAGAGCGTATCCACCCAACACAGCCGCGCCCACGCGGGAGACCACGTTCTGCCAGGAACGCTTCTTCAGGACAGTGATGTTCCCCATCGTGAGGTATGCGCAAGCAAGAGGGATTCCCCCCTTGTCTATCGTGGCACGGGGGCTTCTTGCTGGGCTGAGACTTCGGTCTTGGCCTATGGCTCACCGTCTTTCGGCACAGGCAGATCTTGTTAAAAGAGGGCAGATCCCTCTCCGCCTCGTTACTATCTGACATCTCCTTTCTACTGTATTAAGACGAATGAGGCGAGCAGAACCACACCCTGGTTCTGTAATCGCTATAGAACGTGCGGAAATCGCCGGCCGATACGTCATATGAAAGAGAGATGCCTAATGCCCCGCGCTTAAAACACAGCCGGCAACGCGACCTCGTCATCGCCGCGTTCGAAGGACGGGATCATGTCAGCGCTCAGACGCTGTACCGGTTGCTTGCCGAACAGGGGCACCGGATCTCCTTGGGAACGGTGTATCGGAATATGAAGATCTTGTGCATTATGGGTCTTGCCGAAGCCCGTCACTTCGGTGATCGAACCCAATACGATCACAGCGCGTCAAAAGGGCAACACGATCATTTTCTCTGTACGCGTTGCGATCACATCGTGGAATTCGACGAGCCGGAAATCGCAAGGTTACGGCGAAAGGTCGCCGAAGCGAATGGGTTCAGCCTCTCACAAGAGAAACTCGAGCTGTATGGAATCTGCGCCTCCTGCCAGACACCACATGAGCGCCGATCGGGCAATTCACTTCAAGTGAAGAGAGGTGGGTCATGAAGATCGCTCCTCGTCAGATAGTGCTCTATGGACTTCTCCTGTTCTGGGCGGGGTGTGCGCAGACCGTCGCGGTCACGGTATCGGGGACGAACAAGACCGGCGAACCGATACCCCCGCGTGTAACGTATGTTGTGCTTCCCACCGCTGAGATCGAGAAAGATCGGGCCTTTCCTGAATATGTCAAGCTCGTCGCGAGCGAAATGGACGCCCGTCACTACAAGCAGACCACTCAGAAGGCGGCTCAACTCGGTGTCTTCCTGGATTACGCCACGAATGACGGGACGGCAGGGAATGTTGCTACGACGGGAACCCCTGGGACGGGAATAAGCAGTGGTGTGGGCGCTGGAAGTTCTGGAACGGGAGGCTTCGGCGGGGGCGGCTATGGCGTACCAGTTGGGCCGCCTAGTGGTTCGACTGGGTTAACAACCTCTACGAGCCAGATGGTCATCGTGGTGGTAGACCTCCAGAAATCGCGTGCCACCGGGAAACCTGTCGAACTCTGGCGGGGCGAAACGATCTATACCGGCAGCTCAAACGACCTTGCACAACTCGCTCCGCTGATGGTCGATGCCGCCTTCCGGCATTTCGGCGACACCACTCCCGACATGGCTCGACACATTTACAATGGGAGGAGATGAAGAAGTTGCGCGAGTCCAAATAAATGCCTTCAAGCCTGCCCGACCTTCAGTCCGGTGGCCAGGACGGGACGGAGCTCATCGGCATTAAGAAACGGTGGAGGAGGCTGCACTAAACCAGGATTCCGCAGTTGATCACGTTCCTTCTCCTCATTCCCGCATGTTTCAAGCGGGAATCCAGAAAATTCGGAACGACTGGATGCCCGCCTCCGCGGGCATGACCATGCCTTTGTCAGACCGCGTCATTCTCCCATCTTTCGAGAGGTTCTGATCGCCCTCATCGCATCCGTGCAACTGCGAAATCTTGGCTACATGAAGTGCATCGCTTGCAATTGTCGGACGATGTTCTCCAGGTTTTGGTCAGGAGACTCTTGATCGGTATCCACAATCATATCCGGATGCAGCGGTTCCTCGTATGGGTCGAATACACCGGTCACATGGAACGCTTCGCCACGAGAGGCTTTGGCGTACAGTCCCTTGGGGTCGCGCTGTATGCAGACGGCGAGTGGACAGCGCACATAGACTTCCACGAATCGCCGCATTGGCGCCCTCATGGCGACGTTGAGCGACGAACGAATGGCGCAAGTCGG
>JAKDNQ010000171.1 GCA_030456405.1 Nitrospira sp. | reverse complement strand
CTTATTCTTACACGCCAAACCACCATGCGAACCTCGTATTATCCCTAGTTTTTTACTTTTAATGAGCGACGCTCTGTGAGCCGATGACCAGGGGTATCCCGAGTCCATACTGTGAGGGAAAGGGAGCAAACTATAAGAAAAAATGAGGTCTAGGCTAGATAAGGGCCGATGATGACATTGGAATAGGGCAAACCGTTCTTAAACACAGTGGTGACCTATGAGCTTCTCATCATCGTGATCCTATCCCTTGTTGGCGCGTTGCCTACTTGGCCGTACAGCGCGAATCGGTGTTACGGCCCGAGCGGCGGGCTAAATGTAGTCCTTGTAGTTTTGGTCGTTCTGTTGTCGATTGGTCAGATGTAATAGCGTGCAAAAAACTATTTCGACACAACAGAGCTTCGATGGCCTACAGAGCATTCGCAGTCTTGTCGTGTTTTGCACACATCCCACAAAAGGAGGAATTGTATGAAGAAGCCAATCCCATCAGTTGGATTGGCAATAGGGCTGGCTGGGACTATTGCCTCGGGATGCGCGCTGTCACTATTCCAATCCGACAGATCGCTCAGTGAACATGCAACCGTCACCATGATCGACGCGATAAAAACCGCGGAGCAGGCAACGCCCGGGAAAACGGTTGAAGTGAATATGGGAAGAGATGACGGACAGCTTGTCTATAAGATTGAAATCGTGGATAGGGCGCACACGTATCACGTCTATGTGAACGCCATAAGTGGCAGGATACACGTCATCAAATAACGCTCAGTTTCACATTGACGCGAACACAAGGTCAGTGGCGCCTGACCAGGTTGGACACAATGATCAAACTCATCCGCATAAGAGGCATCCGACTATGCGCCTACCTGTATTGCTACTGGTCTTCCTGCTTATAGGGCCCTACGCCTGCAGCCGCCCAGCTGTTCAATACTCCGCCGGCGCTGTATTACATGGCTCTCTCAGCGGTCAACCCATTGAGCATGTCGTGATCTTGGCTATCGATGGTCTCGAGCACGGGACGCTGGTCAAATATCTCACGCAGAATCCTCCACGAAAACCAGGAGGCTTACACGACCTGCTCGGCGCGCGCGTCGATTCAAGCGGCCTACAATTGACCAAGGGCATTGCCGTCCAACAGCCGACGACGGTGTTCCCTTCCTACACCTATGCAGCCTGGACGTCGATGTTTACCGGCCTGTTCCCCGGCGCGCACGGGATTACAGGGAACAATCTTTTTTTCAGGAAACGCGAAGTCGCGCGACATTTCACGGAATATCATATCGACGCGCTGAAGGTGCAACTGTCGGACGATTTTCTTTCCGACGATATTAACAGTCGAGTGAAAACCATTTACGAGTATATCGGGCAGAACGGCGGGCAGAGCATTGTTGTGCACCACATGCTCACGCGCGGGAGTGGGGAAGGGGCGATTCGTTCTGACTTCGACACCCTGCTGAGTTATCACCAGAATCGCAGTGACGACGTGGACGAAAATGCGCTATGGGCGGCGGTGAAATCGCTCCAAGATTTCAATGGCGCAGCCAAGGAAGGAGCGGAGCTGAAGCTTCCGACTCTGATGACGCTCTATTTTGCCGGCCTCGATCATGCTGAACACCTCTCCCCCGAGGATCCGGAGCAGGCGCGTCTAGAATATCTCACGCATCTTGATGACCTCATCGCGAAATTCATCGCGGGAGATCCCGCCATCGTGAGAAATTCCCATGCCACACCGCTATCCGAAGCCGAGCCGGCCGATCCGATCCAGTGGCGAGGGTTACGAGATCAACCGGTTATGCAACGGACACTCTTCGTGTTGGTGTCGGACCATGGCCATACCGAAATCGATTGGAACAAAGTCCTGGGCATTGAAGATCTCAAGGTTGTGTTCACCGAATTGGCCAAGACAAGCGGGAAGGCCTATCAGCTCGAAACTCCGCCATTAGGCAACGAAAGCGTTCTCTCCAGGGTCCGTGCCTCGTTAGAATTCTTCTCCAACGGGAGCATTTCCGGAGATTCAACTATTGTCGCGACCTTAAACGGTGCTGCGCTCGGGTTCCATATCAAGCCTGCAGAGGGGCAGTGGAAGGATAATCCCGACTATCAACGCGACATCGCTCCAATGTTGGAACACCTGCTGCTCACTCTCCACAAAAATGAGCAAGGGCCGGAAGCCGTGCTCTATAAACAGAGCAACCGCTACGTCTTTGTTCCATATCGCTATGATGGGGCCTCCATCCAATTGCTCCCGGCGGTACACATCGATCAGAGCCCATTGAACAATCCCGCATACCCGATGGCGGTACAAAGGCTCAATGGGCTTGCGTCACGATTACCCACGGATCCTCAGAGCGCTCCGGATATCATTCTGCTGGCCGACAGGTCTAAGAAACTCACGTACCTTAACAAAAGAGACTGGCGAGTCCTTGAGGGCCTTGACGTGACCACACACCGACATTTTCACTCTGATCATGGGCATCTCAATGCCTCAGACTCGCTGGTGCCGATTATTTTCGTGAGAGGCGCCCAGGAAGGACAGGAAGCGCTGGCTACGATTTGTCAGGCGTCTGTGGTAGATGTGACCCCAACTATATTAGACATTCTCGGGCTCCTTCCGTCATTTCATGCCACTCTGAAGAATCGTCCTGATGAGATGAAGGGGCATTCTCTCACACCCGCCATCGACCGCATTCTGAACAAGACTAACCCAACGAGTGGTGAGAATGTCTGTGGATCACGTATCACAGCTCCCCTCCACAAAACACCGGCGCCATAGACCGTGGCCGTGGCACGATCTGGACGAGAGGAAGACCTCTAGCAGTATGGTCAATGTGCAATGAGTCTCAGGGTAGACGGAATAGAGGGACAGGATGAAGGCTTTTCAGCCTCAGACAAATGTCCATATGAAGACCCTCACGTGGTCCAGTCTTGTCATGGCGATTGTCGTTGTCGCGCTCGTAGCGGTTCCGGGCACTCGGGCAGAAGCCCAGTCGCCTTCCACATCGCCACCTTCCATGATTGTGAGAGGGGAAGTGTCTCAGGTCGAAGGGAAATTTCATATGACCAGGGATCTCGAAGGCCAGGATACGCTCGATATCGTGGACAAATCTTATGTCATGATAGATCGAGCCGGCAAAGAAATGCGTCTTGAACTCCGCGATGACACCAAAGTCCTGAAGAGGGTCAACCCAGGGGATACGATCGAAGCCCGGATCTCATCCGAAGGCCATACTCTTTCGGTCACACGACTCGAGCCATAGCTCACGATAACGGCTAAGAAGCATGAGACCATGTCGCTACTAGGCGTCTTTAGGGAACGGAGGGTTGTGCCTTTGAGGCAACCGGCGCCCCGGAGACCCCTCGGTCCTGCGGCGTGACTTGGGCGCGAAGTTGGGCAATACGCTGCCGAATCTTATTGAGAATGGGCCGCTCGTTGACAGAGGCGCTGTTGGCTTGCTCAAGCCCATCCTCCCATACTTGTAATGCATCTCGTGCAAGACCCTGTTGTTCCAACGCAAGGCCCATCTGATAGGCCGCATAGGAGGAAGAGGACGGACAGGCCGCGGCACGCCTAAGGATCTGCTTCGCTTCATCCACTTGACCTTGTGCCTGTAGAACCGTGCTCAATCCAAAGGACGCGCTCACCAAACAGGCGTCTTGTCGAATGGCCGCTCGATACAGGTCCACCGCGCCCTGGGTGTCTTGCATGCGAGACCTCAATTCACCCATATTCTTTAAGAGCAAGGGATCGCTCGGTGTTTTGACGAAGGCCCGCTCATATATCGCTCGTGCTTGGTCCTTCTCTCCCCTCGCCGCGAACGCCAGACCGAGATTCCGTAAGACATCAGGCCGTTCCGGTTCGAGTTGCAAGGCCGATTCATAATGTTGAATGGCGAGATCGAGGAGGTCGCTATCCTGGCGCAGAACCGCCGACATCACATGAAGAAGATGCGCGGTTGTGAGGAATGTACGAGTTGGGAGTTCCTTCTCTTGTGGAGCGAGAGGCATCCCACTCGTCTGCGTTGCCGGAAAGGGAATATGGTTCTGGTGTAACCAGTCGCGCAGCCGGGACACCGGGATGGAATAACTGAGGCCGGCTCGCATCATGGCCGTACCCAGCCGCTCGCCTTGAGCATTCTTGACTGGCTCCAAATAGGGTACCGTATGTACGACCAGCCCCGCGATCTCTCCGGTCTCCCCGTCCACCAGGGGGCCTCCGCTACTCCCGGCGTTCAGCATCCCCGCGGTTTGCACAAAGGAAATCGGCCGCCCCGCCGTTCTGGACCGTCCCATCGCCACATTGGTAATTGTCATCGGAATCACCGACGCATGGAGCGTCAATCCCATTTGTAAGACATCCGACACACGCGGATATCCAACCGCGATCGTCGGCGTGCCTTCGTCCGGAATCTCCGCCGCCAATGGAAGGAACGGAACCGGCTGGTCCGTGTGGACGCGTAGCGCGGCGAGATCGAGATCGGAGTCGATCGCGACCAGTGTCGCCGCAGAATCGATGGCTTGATTGCGGATATAGACAAAAAGCCGGGTGGAATCTTCCACCACGTGGGCATTGGTCAGGACCAGCCCCTGCTCCGAGATAAACACACCGCTGCCGAACGAGAGGGCATGGGATTCCTCGTTGATAGCCACAATCAGCACGGTCGCCGCCTTGGCCTGACGATAGACATCGCCCTGAGTAGAAGACAGTGCCATATCGGGAGTTGAGACCATACACAGGAATGAAACTAAGAAGAACACTGAAGCTTGGAAGGCAATGGACCGGCGAGGAAACAACTTACACGCACGAAGAAATGAGTCCGAAGTGTGTCTTGTCTGAAGCAAGAGCGCCATGACGAGTGCACCGTATCAAGGAAACATAATAATAGCAATTGCTTGAAGTACACAGCACCGCACTTCCAGGCTGCCAAGCTGTCTGCATAACCGGAGATAGTAGGCGAAATTTTCGCGTGTCAAATGGTTTGGCCGCAGCCTGGCAGATCCGGGCGAGCGAGTATTGTAATAAGTGAAGGGGGCCTATTCGATTATTTCTTTGTGGTGACGATCTCGACTCGACCTTCGCGCCGCAGGATGTTGATCCCGACATCTTGCCTCCGGCGTTCAAGTGAGAGATCGACTACGGCATTTCCAATCCTGAGATTTTTTATCTCGATGTGCTCCAGAAAAGGCGGCAAGACCGGTTGTACAAACGACAGCCTGGC
>JAKDNQ010000584.1 GCA_030456405.1 Nitrospira sp. | reverse complement strand
CGGATTTCAAGAAGCTGGCCGCAGATAAAGGCTATGTGTCGGGTGGCAAGCTCCGCCCCGACATCAAAGCAGGAGAGGTTATTGCGTGGCTTAAAAAAGATTTTGCGCTAGGTCATGGTCACGCAATGGCAATCGTTGCTCTTCTCAAGGGAGTCAAAAAAGAAGGTGACAAGTAGTGCCGGTGATACCCAACAAGGCGCTCCAGCGGAGAGCCACGCCTCCGCTTCGCTCCGGCAAGCCCGCGGATGAGCTTGGGCGTTAGGCGGAGCGCAACAACAGGAGGTGGCGCAAAATGAAAGTCATCGAAATCGCCTTTACGTGCTATCCCGTGACAGACCTGAAACGGGCGCGCCAGTTTTATGAAGGCGTGTTAGGCCTCAAGGAGGCTCGGTTTTTCGGAAAAGAGAACACGGGGTTTGTCGAATATGATATTGGGCCAGGTACGCTTGCCATCGGCAACGGCGCGCCCGATTGGAAGCCATCCGCAGGGGGCGGTTCAGTCGCTTTGGAGGTGGATGATTTTCCAGGCGCGATCACCCGTCTCAAAGCCATCGGCTGCGCGTTCCGTCTCGAACCGTTGGAGACACCCGTCTGCCACATGGCGGTCGTCCTCGATCCGGATGGAAATTCTGTGACGATTCATCAGAGGAAGGCTGGATGAGAGAGTCAGAGACCACTCTGCCCAACAAGGCGTTGTGCAGCTCACGCCGCCACGCACTGTGGCGCCGCTGAGCTTGAAGTGAGGCAAAAAATCAGATTTCAGAATCGTTCCACTTTTTCGTGAAGGAGGTCGTCCATGTCAGGCAAGGTGAACGCAATACCAGTGGGCTATGAAGGCGCGACGCCCTATCTCATCGTCAAGGATGCAGCTCGTGCGCTGGAGTTTTATAGGAAGGCCTTCGGGGCCACGGAGATTATGCGCATCCCGGCTCCGGAAGAAAAGGTGGGACATGCGGAAATCAAGATCGGGGCCGCGATCATCATGCTGGCCGACGAATTCCCCGACATGAATTGCAAGAGTCCTCAGTCGTTCGGCGGTACACCCGTGAGCATCATGGTGTATGTCCGGGACGTGGACACGTTCGTCAAACATGCTGTTTCCGCCGGCGCGAAAGTGCTCAGACCGGTTGAGAACAAATTCTATGGCGACCGCGCAGGCAGCCTCGAAGATCCCTTTGGGCACCAATGGCACTTCGCGACGCATGTGGAAGACGTGCCTCTCGACGACTTGACGAAGCGCGCCGAGGCTTTCATGAAACCGCAGGGCGACGGGTAAGCCATAGTCACGCGAGGCTGTGGCGGTTGATTCCAACAGCAGGTCGCCAACAAGGCGCGATGAGAATTGCGCACTTGATGAGGCCGGCAGCACGCAGCACACTGAGTCGTCGGGCCTTGCTTGCGCTTCAAAGTCACTGTCGATTTCCAGCGGTCCGGTTCGACTAGAGGGTAGAGCCATTAGGAGGTTGCGGAAAAACTGTTTTCGGTCCCTCAGATTGCCGCAGATAGGCAGGTCTGGGATGACAGTCGTACGCGGTACAGGATGCTCAAAAAGGCCGTCCAGCGCGGACGCGAGAAGCTGCATTACCTCAATCCCGTGCCGTTGCAGGAGATCTCTGAGCGCTGGATTGGCAAATACGAACGCCACCGCCTTCAAGCGTTGAGGGCTCTGAAAAAGGGCCTCGAAATAAACAAATGATGGATAAGAACATGAACAAACCAAAGTTCGTTTACATAACCTACA
>JAKDNQ010000170.1 GCA_030456405.1 Nitrospira sp. | reverse complement strand
TCTGATGACGCAACGACGCGGGCTTCGGTAAGAATTTCAGATGGCTTGACAGGGCAGGTCAGAAATGGTTTCTGACACATTCCCCGATCGTCCAGTCGGCTCAGGTGGCAGGGAAGTGGATGCGTAATTCGAACTGCTCGATGTTGCGAATGTTTCCCCATTTTTATCCTTGAAAATCATAAGCTTCTGGCGTTCTACTGATTTCATTGCTTCTATCAATTCGGTTGTTTGTGACGATTATTAGCACAAATTTAGCACGCGTCTTGGGATGAACCCCTCCGGTGAGATACCAGTCTCAGACAACGGTGATGGTGAAAGGCACCCGACCTGTACGGCTATAGACACAGCGCACAGAGGCTCCTGGTAATCCCCATAGCTTTTGTGGAAAGATAAAAAGAAGGGCGCAATTATTTTGACTGTATCGGGTTTCATCGGCTAATCTTCCCTTCAATCTCTGCTAGACAAACGCCCTCGGCTAGCCCATGCTGTTGTAATCGATGAGCGCAGAACAGTATCCCAATCAGCCCCTCATAGACGTTGCTTTTGAGATCCGTTTCCCCGGAGACCCGGCGGTCGAATGTCGCAGGGATGAATTCTTCCGACTGGTCCGCGATAAATACCCAATGGTGTATGTGCCAAAGCTACAACCTGGAGAGGCCCCCGCACTGGCCTTGTATCATTTTAAGCAAGAGGATGATCAAGCGACTATCATGACTGCAATCAACAAGCTCGCGTACAGCACGAAGAAATACCCCGGCTTTGACGCGTTCAAAGAGGAAGTCCTAAGAATAGCGGCTATTTTTGGAACCACATTCAAAATCGAGAAGCTGACGAGGATGGGGCTGCGCTATGTCAACGCGATTCCGTTTGTGCCTAAAGCAGGAAGTATTCCGTTGCGCGAATACCTGAAGATGGGGTTTCAGTTACCTCCTCCGGCTACCGATAATTTCACCACGATGAATTTTGCCTTTGCCTCGCCGGTTGGGAACGGTACCATTAACGCGCGCATTGAGCATATGCTAGCGGAAGACAAGAGTCACGAGGCCATCCTTTTGGATTTCGATTATGCCATGCAATCGGATTTGGTCTTTGGTAAAATCGGGGCGTATCTTGAAGAGAGCCACAGCGTAACAAAACAAATGTTTGAGGGCATGATCACGGACGAGTATCGTAACTATATAAGGGGGGAGGAAATATGACCATGGTCGGCGCAACGCGTAGCGCTCATGAAATCCTTGGAGAATTTCCTGCACACTTCCGTCCTATACCAGGCTCTCCGACCTATGAGGAAGTGGTAACGGTAGCAGAACCTCTCTTGAAGCCATTTAAATTTCCTCTGCTGAAGTTAACGATTGCTGGCCACACCTTCTTACCGTCGAAACCGATCGGTATCAACGTTACTCAAGATGGTGCGTGGTTCTTTGCGGAAAACGAAGCTCTCAACGTGGTCGGGACGGGTGGAAGCTTAGAAGAAGCCGTTCTCGATATAGAACATCACATCGTCCATTTTTGGCAATACTACCGATCCCTTGAGGACTCCCGAGTCACCGGCGACGCCATCCGCTTGAAAAACATTTTTTCGAATCTCTTAGCCGAGGCCGCCTGAAAATGTCTCAGGTTCCTCGGGATAAGATCGAAAGCACTCTTCCCCAAAAAGGGTTTGTGCTAGATCCTGCAAAATCAAGCCACAAATATTTTTATCACGAGTACAACGGCAAGAGGACTGGAGCCTACACCTACACTTCCCACGGTTCTAACTACAAGACATATGGGGACACACTTCTGAAGCCAATGAGAATGCAGCTTCGGCTTGAGACTCTAAAAGAGGTTAGAGACCTCCTCCTCTGTCCCATGGACGCCGACGCATACAACAAAAAGCTCATAGAGAAGGGCGTTTTTCCTATAAATCCATAGCGGGCCGATGCTTTCATAAACCCCTTTCAGCCTCTATCATCTAAAACCTGCCCAGTGGCAGAATCGTAGCGGTAGTTCACAATTTCGCCGGAGATGAGCAGCCGCACCGCAGTTTCAATGGTTTCAATCGGCACGCTGAACCACTCCTGGGGCGTGTGATAATTCCCCTGGGCATCGGTGACTTGGACTTTCGCGGTGGCGTGGTCGAAGAAGCGGTGAAGTAGGTTCTCCAACTTGGGAAGATTCACGTTGTAGCACTGGAAGGTGCTCACGAGCGCGACGGGGGCCATTAGGTAAGTCGGCTCATTTGCTGCATTCTGGATGCGCGTCTCGATGCTGTGGCGGGCGAGGCCGATCTTGTAGAGATTGGGGACGACCTTGATGTCAGGATGTTCGCTCAGGGAGCGCAGCACATAAATAAACCCGGCGGCTTTGTCGTCGTCTGTCAGCAGCATGGCGTTCAGCGCGTTCTCATCTAGTTCGGTCACGCGGCGACCATCCTTATAGAGTTCGCTGGCGAGGGAGCGCAGCAGCATGTCGGATTCAGTGCCGTTCTCGAAGATGCAGCGGAGTCGTGCATTCCACTTCCCATTCTTCTCCACTCGTTCGCCGACCTCAGTAACCAGGAGCAGGATGCCGCGAAGGACGTAGAACATCCCCACCTCGATATGTTGCTCCTTCGCGAAAGGCAAGAGCCGCCGTTTCCCCGTCTTGAGTCTCTGCTGGCAGCTCTGGAACTGGTCCTCAAAGACGTGGAAATCTTTGCAGGGCTTCCGCTGAGCCACGTAGTCCGGGGCTTCGATGTTTTTGGCGAGTGGAATATGCTTGATTGTGAAAATATCTGGTGCTTCAGCTTCAAGGCTGTCGAGAAACACGTCGCCCAGAATGTCGGCGAGCGTCGACGGTCGCGAAACCTCCTTTATAGGCACGGCCACCTCACCTTTGAGCAGCCCATATACGTCAAAGGGTAGGAGTTGCTCGCACTGCGCGGGATTCTGCCGGATGGCATTTAGCCGCGTGAACAACAGTCGCTCATTCATTCCGTCCCCGCGTTCAACCGGGGCGGCCCCCGTGGTCTCCACGAAGCGAGCGAGTTCCTGAAAGCCTTCCAGCAAACGCTCTTCTTCGCTCGTTTGGGCCGTGCGTTTGGGTTTCGGCTTCGTCAGGCCAAGATCGTCCGCTGCGATCAGCTTGTCGAGTTCTTCGTCAGTCATGGGTTATTTGCCGCGTTGCTGCCGAAGTCTCTGGATGAAGATGAGCGCTTGGGCCATGCGTTGTTCAAGCGGGTCGAGAGCGTTGATGTTGGGCTGGCGTCCCCTCTCTTGAACGAAAGCCTTCACCTTCGGGAAAAGCAGAATCGCTTCCTCGTCGGTCATCTGGATGCGCGTGGCTGCGATGCAATCCTGAATCACCTTCAGCGTCGGCGCATTGACGTCCTTCGACAGAATCTCATAGGCGCGTTGGAACGGGTTAATCGAGTCGATGAGGTCAATGCTCAAGTCGTCGATGTTGATGAACTGCCCGGCCATGCGAATGAAGCGCTTGCCTCCCACCACTTCGATTTCATCGCCACGAATCACCGAGTCGGCCACCACATGCTGGCGCACCTGTTCTTGTTCGTCCTTGGTGAGCTGCGGATACTTGGTTTCTATGACCTTGGGGATGAGCACCTTGTTCAATACCTCAGGGTCCACGATTCCGGCAATGGCTTTCGTCACCGCGTCATCGCTGAGGATGGCGGCTTTCAGATCATTGATGTCCTGCTCAATGATCTTCTTCACGCGCTCGCTCGTGGCTCCTTTGAGTCCCCTCACGCGGATTTCGCCCGGCGGCATGTCTTCGTCATCCTGCTTCGGTTTGAACATTATGACCGGAGCCAGCACTTGCTCCATGAGTAGGGAGCATGTGATTGCCTTCAGCATGTTGTTCACGGAGATCGCCACGTCTGTGTCGTTGGCATCCGGCTGGGCAATGAGGTTGGTGAACTGGGCGTGTTTTTTGCCCACACTGTCACGGGTGCATCGTCCGATGATCTGGATGACTTCCGTGAGCGAGCCGCGATAGCCGACCGTCAGGGCGTGCTCACAGAATTTCCAGTCAAAGCCTTCCTTTGCCATACCCAGCGCGATGATGAGGTCCATGTCTTCCGGCTTCTCCATCTTCCGCAGGTAGCCCACCACGCGGTCACGGCAGTTGGGATCGTCATCCACCAGATCGGCGACCTTGATGATCTTGCCGTCCGTCTTGCGCTTCACATGCAGCACGCCGGTTTCAGGGTCGATGAACTCGACGGTACCGATGATGTCGAGAATCGTGTCAACCTCGCCATGCTTGTCCTTCGTGGATTCACCGGCGCGGACGTGCGGGATGTGTAGGATGGTTTTCTTGTCCGTGTCCAGCACGTCGCCAATTGCCGTGAGATAGCGGCCCTGGTAGAAGTGGTAGCTGATGCCGAGTGATTTCAGATGTTCGTAGCCGTTGAGCTGCTCGTAGTAGTTGTAGGTCACGCCGGTGAACTTCGCCTCATCTTCCGGCAGCAACACTGGCTGGCTGTCACCGCGAAAGTAGCTGCCCGTCATCGCGACCAAATGGGCCGTGCTGCCACTCATGATCCCGCGCACCAGCTCGCCAAGACGGCTGTCTTCGTTGCCCGAAACGTGGTGAAACTCATCCACGGCCAGCAGGCAGTCGTTAAAGGCGGCGGTGTCCAGTTGGTCGAAGGCAAAGCGGAGGGTGGCGTGCGTGCAGATGAGGATACGCCCTTCGCCTGCGAGAAAATCCTTGAAGGCGCCCACCTTGCCGAGATCGCCGCCAGGGGTGCAGAGATTGTGCTGCGGTGGCACCGTCCAGTCCGAGAAAAAGCCGTGCTTGCTCAATGGTGTGCTATCGAAGGAACCGCCGATTGAGCGTTCCGGCACGGCGATGATGGCCTTCTTCATTCCCTGATGGTGTAGCTTGTCGAGAGCGATGAACATCAAAGCCCGCGACTTGCCGGAGGCGGGCGGAGCTTTCAGGAGTAAGTATTGCGCAGCACGGGCCGCATAAGCGCGTGCCTGCATTTCGCGCATCCCCATCGCATCGGTGGAGGTGCTTTCGCCGGTGCTGGCGTAATGGACGTGAATCAGGTCAGGCATGAAATTAGGGCCTCTTTGTTTTGGCTTTCGTGTTTCTTGGCGTGGGCGGCGTGAATAGTTCGCCTTCCTCGTCGGCGGTTATTTGCTCGTAGAGCGCAAAGAGATACTCTAAACGCTCTTCATCCTATAAACGGCAGTTGAAGCAGCATCCTGCTCCGTTATAGCCTTGCTGGAAGCG
>JAKDNQ010000583.1 GCA_030456405.1 Nitrospira sp. | reverse complement strand
CCAACCCAGTATCGTCGTCGATACCCATGTGAAGCGCGTGGCGAAGCGACTGGGTTTGACCCGATCAGACAATCCAGATCGAGTCGAACAGGATCTGCAGCAGCTCATGCCGAAATCTCAGTGGACGGCAGTCTCGCATCGCTTGCTACTGCATGGCCGCTATGTCTGTCTTGCTAGAAAACCCCAATGCCACACCTGTTCGATCTATCGGAATTGCCTGTGGAAAGAGAAAGGTCTCCAATGACTCGAAGCATGACCGGTTTCGGCCGCCGACAAGCCCCATGGCAGGATGGATCCGTGATTGTGGAAATACGTTCTGTCAACCATCGGTTCCTCGAAATCGCCTGCCGTCTTCCCCGGCCTTTGAGTTATCTGGAAGATGTTTTCAAAAAAGCCATCCAGCAACGTTGTACCCGTGGACGCATTGACATCGCCGTCACCGTCCAGGCCGGCAAAGGCCGGGCTGGAAGCGTCAATCTTGACCAACCCCTCGCAAAACAGTACCATCACGCCCTCCGTACTCTCAAAAAATCCCTGAAGCTGAGCGGTCCCATTGATCTTGCGCTCGTGGCTGGGTTCCGGGATGTGCTGTCGGTATCGGATCAACCGGCGGAAGATCCTAAACTGGCGAAGCTCGCGCAGCAATTGACGACAGAGGCCCTGTCGGATCTTGAGGGCATGCGAACACGCGAAGGCAAGGCCTTGGCAGAGGATATGGGCGCACGGATTCAGACGATCCGTGGACATCGTGCGTGTATTGCGGCACGAACTCCACTCTTAGCCCAGGAGATGTTCCTGAAAATGAAGGGTCGGGTCGAGAAGTTGATGGGATTGGAAACTCCTGATCTTCCCCGACTCTACCAGGAGTTGGCAGTCTACGCGGACCGTGGCGATATTACGGAAGAAATAGTCAGATTAGACTCACATATGCTACAGTTTGAGCAGACGATTGGCCGCGCAGACTCGATAGGCAAAACGCTTGATTTTCTGCTCCAAGAAATCGGGCGGGAAGTCAATACGATTGGCTCGAAAGCCAGCGATGCGGAAATTGCCGGTCACGTCGTCCAGATGAAGGCCGAGCTCGAACGCATTCGGGAACAGGTCCAGAACGTCGAATGAACTTAGTCCCTACGATCAGCACTCCGATACCGGCATCAGGCCACCCACGTTCCTCAACGGAGAGGCGCGGCATTCTTTTCATTATCTCCGCACCATCCGGGACAGGGAAAACAACGCTGTGTAAGCAACTGACGGCGAACCTCCCAGGACTATGGCATTCAATTTCCTGTACCACGAGGAAGCCTCGGCCAGGCGAAGAACATGGGCGTGAATATTATTTCATAGAAGAGCAGCCGTTCCGAGAGATGATCGAGCGGAATGAATTTGTCGAGTGGGCTCACGTATACGGTCATCTCTATGGAACGCCTCGGAAGTCACTGACCGGAAAGATCGAGCAGGGGATGGATGTGTTATTAGAGATCGATGTACAAGGCGCCATGCAGGTCAAGAAACGATTCGAAGATTCGGTGTCGATCTTTATTCTTCCCCCTTCGATGGCCGTGCTCAAGGCCAGGCTCCAGACTCGAGCTTCCGATACCCCGGAAGAGATCCAGGGACGGCTCAATAAAGTGAAAGAAGAGGTGTGGAGCTACCGGGAATACGCCTATATCGTCCGCAATGAAGACCTCGACCGTTCCCTTCGCGATCTCGAAAGTATCTTCTGGTCTGAACGCTTGAAGACAAAACGTT
>JAKDNQ010000169.1 GCA_030456405.1 Nitrospira sp. | reverse complement strand
CAGGCAAAGGATTGTACGATCATCTCTACCGTCGATTCTTTGAGAATCGCGACTCGCAGCAGGGCTATGACTTTCAGCAAGCCCCCGGTGGCAGCGCACCACTTCCCCGCGTCACGTTTCGGGATCGTCTTCGATGGTGGGCTTGGGATCGGTGGCACCGTCGAAAGACGATCATGGCGGCCCGCGACCGGTTCCAGCAGGACATTCTCGATATCAAGAAGCGGACACCGATCAGGGACGATGACGAACGAACGTAACATGAACATGAAGCCGAGGTCTCTCAGTCGGGCGCTTATGATGTGTGTCTTGGCCATGATTGCCGGCGAATGGAGCCGTGACGTCGAGCGGTCTCATGCGATTGAAATAGAGAGCCGAACGGAAAAAGAAGCCAACTTGCAAGGTCAAGTTCAAGGAGGGTTATTTAATCGATGGACGTTCGACCAGCAGAAGTCCGGTGAGGCTCCAGTTGGGTTCTCGATGCTGGGGTTTGGCGACGGGCCGGCTGCGGACTGGATGGTCAAGGCGGATCCCGATGCTCCTTCGGCGTCTCACGTCCTCGCTGTACATTCATCGTGTCCGACTGCGACGTGTTACCGTTTGATCGTCGCCGATGGGTTCCAGTATGAATATCCAGATGTGTCGGTCAGGATGCGGTTTCCCGTCGATGCACCGACGGCAACAGGCGGTGTAGTATTTGGCGTACAGGATGCCAGGCACTTCTATGCGGTGGTGGTCGATCTTGCGACGAAGACACTGGAAGTCAGCAGGGTGGTGAAAGGCAAGCCGGCGAGTCTCGGGCAATCGTCGCTTACACCTAAAGCGGGTCCCTGGCATACGCTGCGAATTCAGCGGAATACCACCCTGAGCAAAGACTTTATCGAAACCTTCTTTGACGGCGTGCTTGCTGTGACGGTTGAGGATCAGTCGCTGACCATTGGTCAGGTTGGCCTCGCGGTTCGCGGATCCACCGCGCTGGACTTCGATAGCCTGCACGCGGTTCCACTGTTCTCCAACCGCCCGCTGTCTGCTCCTGCCGCCTATTAATAGGCACAACCGTCATGGGCATCATTGGGCCATCGCTTGCAATTAAATTGGCAGAGGAGTAGAGTGCCTCTCGTGTATCATCGCGCAAGGCCTGGTGGTGATATCACTGAGAGAGACAAGGCCTAAGACAGTTGTTGTTTTGGTTCTGCACGGGAATTTGATCGGAAGCCAGCCTTGAGCCGCCATGGTGTTCGCATCTTCGGCCCACTCCTTCCTCACTTTGTCCTCGAGTCCAAGACAACACATATACTCAAAGGAGGAGCCCAATGGGTTCGAAGATCTATGTCGGGGGTTTACCGTATTCCACCACTGAGCAGCAGCTGAGCGATTTGTTTGCTGTGCATGGGGCGGTGGCATCATCCCGGATTATCACCGATAAGTTTACCGGCCAGTCCCGCGGTTTTGGATTCGTGGAGATGTCCTCGGATCCTGAAGCGCAGGCGGCAATTACCGCGTTGAACGGCACTGAGTTGGGTGGTCGCACGTTGACCGTCAATGAAGCCCGTCCACAAGAGCCACGTACTGGTGGTGGCGGTGGTGGTGGTCGCGGCGGTCGCGGCGGCGGTGGAGACCGGTACTAAGCGGTAACGAGTGGTTTACACATCGGGGCTGCCTATCCGGCAGCCCCGCTATTTCCTTCCTAGAATTGCCCATCAACTCGATGCGTTTTTCGGCCCTCTAGCAGGCCGGACCGTGCAGTCCCAGGAAGTGTTTCCTATACAAGGAGTTTTATGTCTACGTTTGCAGAGATGAATTTGCCCCAGTCCCTTGTCCAGCGCCTGATACAGGCAGGCTTCACGACACCCACGCCGGTGCAACAGGCTGCCATTCCATTGGCGCTGAAAGGCCAGGACATTATGGCACAAGCCAAAACCGGGAGCGGAAAAACACTGGCGTTTTTGCTGCCAATTATCGAACAGGTCATGCGACGGGAGGTCTCGACGCTCGCGCCTGGCCCCTATACCAAGTCCGGACCGAGCCACGCGTCCGGACCGAAGTTTCTGGTGCTGGCGCCCACGCGTGAATTGGCGCTCCAGATCGAAATGGAGTTGCGCAAGTATGCTCCGACGTCTGTGACTTCCTTATCGGTATACGGTGGGACGCCGATCGAGCGACATTACCGCGCGTTGCAACGACCACCGATGGTGGTGGTCGGCACACCAGGGCGATTACTCGATTTGGCTGGCTCCGGCCACTTGAAGTTGGGGGGCGTGACGTTTCTTGTGATGGATGAGGCCGATCAAATGTTGGATCGCGGGTTTCTGCGGGATATCCAACGGATCATCCGCCTCCTCCAGGCTGAGCGTCAGACACTGCTGTTTTCCGCAACATTTTCAGGGGATATTCAAACGCTCGCGCAGAGCATGCAACGCAATCCCGCTCGCATCTCCGTCGATCCGGGGATCAGCACGCCGACCACGATTGTCCATGCCTACTATGTCGTACCGGGGGACCTGGCGCGCACGCAACTGGTGCATACGTTACTTCAGGGTGTGATGGGTGGGGGGCGGTCGATGGTGTTTTGCGATCAAAAGTATAAGGTGCGTCGTCTGGCGGCCCAATTAGGTGGGGAACCGGCTTCGGTCGGCGCCTTGACCGGCAATCACAGTCAAGCGCAACGGGAACGGACGCTCGGCGCCTTCCGGGCCGGCCGGCTTCGTTCGCTGGTGGCAACCGATGTAGCAGCGAGAGGCCTCGACATTCAGGACGTCACCCAAGTGATTCATTATGAGTTGCCGACCAATCCGAACTCGTACGTCCATCGGACGGGCCGGACAGGCCGCGCAGAGAAGGAAGGGGCGACATATTTGATCTTGTCTCAGTCAGAAGAGCGTGAGTATCTTCGAATGGTGAGACAATTACGAATCGAGACGAAGAAACTTGTGCTTCCCGTGTTCTTGCCCCTCCCGTCTCCGGCTCCCATGCCGGTTAACGAACACCAGGCTCCTCGACACAGGCCTCGCCGAAGCGCCGAAGCCTCGGGCCGGCGATTCCGGGAAGGCGAAACCCGCGGGCCGATTCATAGGCAGGGAGCTCCGGTCGGTGGGTCCAGACACTCACGCTACTAAAAAGGTGATGATGCCACCGGATCTGGAAAGGGGCCGGTGGCGATTCATCTGTCTGTCGGAGTGTAACCCTCCCACGCTGTTGCGCGCAGTATTGTTTCCGATGTTATGATAACGACCGAAAGGTCGTCCCATGCCTCTGTTTCAACTCGAAGCCCCATTCAAACCCTGCGGCGATCAAGGCCAGGCCATCGACAAATTGGTGGCGGGGATTGTGGCCGGTCGTAAGCACCAAGCGCTGCTCGGTGTCACCGGGTCCGGTAAGACCTTTACCATGGCCAATGTGGTTGCGCAGGTGCAGAAGCCTACGTTGGTGCTGGTCCATAACAAAACGTTGGCTGGTCAGCTCTATCAGGAGTTTAAACAGTTTTTCCCTCGCAATGCGGTGGAGTATTTCGTCAGTTATTACGATTACTACCAGCCGGAGGCCTACATTCCCCAAAGCAACACCTACATTGCCAAGGACGCGTCCGTCAACGATGCCATCGACCAGATGCGGCATGCGGCTACAGCCGCGTTGCTCCAACGGAATGACGTCCTGATCGTGTCGTCGGTGTCCTGCATTTACGGCCTGGGATCGCCTGAGGTCTATCACAACATGGTGGTTTTTCTTGAAGAGGGTATGGAGATCAGGAGGGAGCAGATCCTGGCGAAACTCGTCGACATTCAATATGCGCGCAACGATATGGATTTTCACCGCGGCGCCTTTCGCGCCCGGGGAGACGTCATTGAAATTTTTCCGGCTTCGAACGATGCGGTGTCTGTGCGAGTTGAATTATTCGGTGATGTCGTTGACGCGATTCATGAAATCGATCCACTCACGGGGAAGTCGCTCGGGAAGCTGCCGAAAGTCGCGATCTATCCGAACACGCACTATCTCATCGCGCCGGATCGGTATGAGCGGGCGATTACGGGTATCGAAGAAGAACTGGATGAGCGCGTCGCCTATTTTAAGAAGCAGAATCAACTCGTGGAAGCTCAACGGATCGCGCAACGCACCAAGTTCGACCTTGAAATGATTCGGGCGATGGGATATTGCCATGGCATAGAGAATTACTCACGGCATCTCAGCGGCCGCGCAGCCGGTGAGCAGCCTCCGACGCTTATCGACTATTTCCCCAAAGACTTTCTGCTGATCGTCGACGAATCCCATGCGACGATTCCCCAAGTAGGCGGGATGTACGAAGGCGACTATTCGCGGAAGCGCACCTTGGTCGAGTACGGATTCCGATTGCCCTCGGCGATCGATAACCGCCCGTTGAAGTTCTCCGAGTTCGAGTATTGCCTCAATCAGGCGGTCTACGTATCTGCAACGCCGGGCTCTTATGAGCTGGGGCACGCGGCTGGAGAAGTGGTCGAGCAAATTCTTCGCCCGACCGGTCTGATGGATCCAGCGATCGATGTGCGCCCGGCTAAAGGGCAGGTTGATCATCTTCTGGGCGAAGTCCGGTCTGAGGTCGCGCAGGGTGGGCGTGTGTTGATCACCACGTTAACCAAACGCATGGCGGAGGACTTGAGTGAGTACTACCATGATCTTGGTATCAAGGTGAGGTACTTGCACTCCGATATCAAGACGCTGGAGAGGGCTGAGATCCTACGCGATCTACGAAGAGGAATATTCAATGTGCTGGTAGGGATCAATCTTCTTCGTGAAGGTCTGGATCTTCCCGAAGTGACCTTGGTGGCGATTCTCGATGCAGATAAGGAAGGGTATCTTCGGTCCTATCGGTCGTTGATTCAGACGGCTGGGCGCGCGGCAAGGAACGTGCGAGGCCATGTCATGATGTACGGCGACACCGTCACAGATTCTATGCGCATGGCGCTCATGGAAACCGAGCGACGGCGCGCGATTCAGGCCGACTATAATACCAAACACGGTATCGTGCCCATGAGCATTACGAAGGACGTCTTGTCACTTGAATATGCCACGAAAGAGATGGAAACCGTACAGTTGGATATAGCCGCAGAGTCGCCGGCTGTCTATGAAACAGGAGAGGCGGCGGACTCGATCATTAAAAGGCTGGAAATGGAAATGAAGGCTGCCGCTAAAGAATTGGAGTTTGAACGGGCCGCAGTGCTGCGAAACCGGATTCGAGCGTTGAAGTTGAAGGAACTAGAGTTGAAGCCGGAGGTCTA
>JAKDNQ010000582.1 GCA_030456405.1 Nitrospira sp. | reverse complement strand
TACCATTCCTTGTCCTTCATTTCATCCTTCTATCGGGTTGCCTCTCGCCGATCGCCATGCATCAAGCCGTCTTGTCCTACGACCAGACTGTGACACAGGTCAGCAGCGAACAATTGCTCATGAACATCGTCCGAGCGCGCTATCATCGTCCGGTGCATTTCACTACGGTCTCCAGTGTGGCTGCGACATTCGATTTTCGCATGACCGCCGGCATCGCTCCACCGGAGGGAGACGCGCGCGGGCTGGTCGCTCCGTTGTTCGGCACGACGGTGGCCGAAAATCCGACCATCACCATTATTCCCTTGGGCGGGGCAGAATTCGAGCAGCGCCTCTTGACTCCTTTGGAAGAAAACCAGTTCCTCGCGCTCTTGGAACTCGGCGGTGATTTAGGAATGGGGCTTCGGATGATGGGCGACGCCATGCGACTTGAGACAGAGAAGGGATTGGTGGTGTTGAAGAATGATCCGGGCGCCCCTCAGGAATATGAGGAATATCGACGTCGGAGTCTCCATCTCAGCGTCCTGCATCGCAAGCATCAACTCTTCCTCGAATCCGTGATGGTGGAGCAGGTTTGGGAAGGCGCCCTGGAGAAGGGACCGTCGCCGGACGATGTCCTCCGCGCTCTGGACAAGGGCTATCGCTGGAGTAAGACCGGGGACAATCGGTACGCGTTGAGTAAATCGCGGGTCTTACTCTCCAATTATGAAGCCGAGCGGCGGCCCGAGGGACGCCGCGATTTGTTCAAGGACCTTTTGGATTGGCCGCCCAATGAAATCCTTGTCGATATACGGCCGGAATATGCTGGCGGAGAATTTGCGTTTCAAGGCCGCATTAGTCTGCGAAGCTTCAATTCGGTTTTACAATTTCTGGCGAGGGGCATGAGCGATCGTCGGGAGTATGCCGTCGACCAAGATCCTCGAACGGGACCGGTGCAGGTCAACCCTCCCCACACTCTTCAGATCACTGAGTCGGACGCGCTGCCGCGAGACGCCGTCTTTTCCGTGAAATTTAACGAGCGTTTCTACTCGGTCGAAGAAACGCCATTGGCTACAGGAGAGGGCGCGAACTGGAACCTAAAGGCGTTCAGCATGCTCTATCAGCTCTTCCAGATGACGCATAAAGCGGTTGTGGCTCCCGTGCCCAACATCGCGATCGCCAAATGAATGGATCTCACTCCCATCAAGAATCCTCATAGATCATGTACGCGAGTTCGTCAAACCCGCAGCGTCAGAATCTCCCTGAGAGTCTGTTCAATCTCCTCCGATGAGGTGAGAAGGCTTGGCGCCAACCGAGCATACTGTGTCGCGTAGGGCGTGACACTTCCGATAATCTTTTTTTGCCGAAGCCGTTCGGTCACCTGGCGTGGCGTCAATCCTGCCACCTCAAAGCAAACGATGCCGGACGATAGGTCTTGCGACATCGGCGTGTGCAACGTGACATGCGGCATTTTTGCCAAGCCTTGCTTCACCTGCTGATTCAGTTCGTAGATGCGTTGTGTCACACGAGCTTTGCCGATCGCCCGATGGAATGTGAAGGCCTCGTCGAGGGCCCAGCGGTGCTCGAAGGAATGAAATCCTCCCGGAGTCATGTAGAGAGACTTTGGTAAGTCTTTGGGCGGGTTCACCTTCATCCAGATATCGAAGGCTTGATTATTGAAAGTTGGAATAATCGCATTGGCCACAGGCCAGGCCCGCTGATGCCCCCAGACGAGACCGGTCCCCCGTGGGCCAAACATCCATTTATGCGTGCCTGCGACCAGGAAATCGCA
>JAKDNQ010000581.1 GCA_030456405.1 Nitrospira sp. | reverse complement strand
AAAAGATTGCGGGTGGGCTCTATGACCGGCGTGAAGAATTCGCCCGCCTGATGACAGCTGAATCCGGCAAGCCGATCACCGACGCGAAGCGGGAAGTCAATCGGGCTGTTCAAACATTTACCATTGCGGCGGAGGAAGCCAAGCGCATTCCAGGCAACGTCATCCCGCTTGACTGGACGCCGGGGACCGATTCCCATCTCGGCATCCTCCGTCGAGTTCCGATCGGTCCGGTGCTTGGAATCACTCCCTTTAATTTTCCTCTGAATCTTGTAGCCCACAAGGTGGCACCGGCTTTGGCCGCCGGCAACCCCATTCTCATCAAACCGGCGCCACAGACACCCCTGACCGCGCTACTTCTTGGCGAAGTGGTCCTGGAAGCCGGGCTTCCTCCGGGCGCACTCAACATCCTGCCATGCCACAATACAGTGGCGGAACAGCTCGTCGTCGATCCCCGCTTTAAACTCTTGAGCTTTACCGGCAGCGCAGCCGTAGGATGGATGTTAAAGGCCACGTGTGGGAAGAAGAAGGTGGTGCTGGAACTCGGCGGAAACGCCGGCGTCATCGTGGAGCCCGATGCCGATCTGGATTTTGCCGCACAACGCTGTGCGCTCGGTGGGTTTGGATATGCCGGTCAGACCTGTATCTCCGTGCAACGAATCTTTGCTCATCACTCCATTGCAGACCTCTTCACCACGAAGCTCCTGTTGCAAGTCGCGCGTCTGAAGGCTGGCGATCCGACTGACGATTCGACCGTCGTCGGGCCATTGATCAACACAGACGCCGTCCACCGTGTGGAGGCATGGGTTGGGGAGGCGGTTTCGCAAGGAGCGCGTGTCCTTCTCGGGGGCAAACGCATGGGCTCGGTGATGGAAGCGACAGTGCTCTCGCATGTCACACCCACGATGAAAGTCTCTTGTCAGGAAGTATTTGGACCGGTCGTGACGGTGACCCCGTATCGACACTTCGATGAGGCGATCATGGCGCTCAACCAGTCCGACTATGGACTCCAAGCCGGTGTCTTTACCCAGGATGTGAATAAAATTTTTCATGCCTTCCGGCGCCTTGAAGTCGGAGCCGTGCTGGCTAACGAGATTCCAACATTTCGCGCCGACCATATGCCGTATGGTGGCGTGAAGGACTCCGGGATCGGGCGTGAAGGGGTTCAGGCCGCGATCGAAGATATGACCGAGCCTCGCATGCTGGTATTGAACCTCAAACCGCCTGCGGGAAACTAGCAGACTGTTGAAAAAGTCCGCCAGCTTCGTTCTCGCATCGCTCAGAGGCTCAACGTACCGAAGCGTACGCCTCGCCTCTTCGCTCGCTGCGGCCTTGCTGGACGGCCATTTTGAACAGCCTGCGGGCTGTCTCGATTCCGTCACGGAGCGTGTCCGTTTGGGCATATCAGGTATTCTCAAACGGTTTATCAACAACCTGCTAGCAGGGCGCTCAAAAATGCCAGACTTCAGCATCCTGTCAGAAACATCACTTGGGATATTGCGAACCGTTGCCAATCTTGGTACAACAGCGACCCTATGCCGTGATGAGGTTTATCGTGGGCGCGCCGTTCAGTGAACGACGTGCCCGTCACCCGATTGGTTTGATGAACTAAGGAGAAGACACGATGGTACCTACGCAGATGTTTCTGACGCGAGGCGTCGGAGTTCACAAAGAAAAGCTGGCCTCTTTCGAGCAAGCCTTGCGCAGCGCCGGCGTCGCCTATTGCAACCTCGTCACGGTGTCATCGATTCTTCCACCGAATTGCAAAATTG
>JAKDNQ010000168.1 GCA_030456405.1 Nitrospira sp. | reverse complement strand
GGCAAATGGCGCAACGACTTGTCCCCGGGTAAGATTTTAGATGGCGCTATACGCCATGTTGCTGTGAGCCACGGAACACCTGTATACTTTGTAGGCCTGGATGATTCAAACGGTCTGCAAGCTCGGGAAGCGGATCAGATGCACCGCGAGGCATTGGCAATCCATCGTGCAGAAACACGATGCATTGGCGGGACTGACGGATGCGGTAGCGGACACCTTGCGGCACCCGCGTTATATTCGGTTCAGCAAGGAAGATGATCGCGTCTTGCTCTACTACGCGCCCCGAGGCAAGTACGTGCTCTGTGTCGTCTGCCGGCATCTGAACGGCGACGGGTTCATCATCACCGCCTACCTGACCGATCGCATCAAGAAAGGAGTCACGGTCTATGAAGCCGATTCGGATTACTTATGATCGCAAAGGCAATGTGCTTGCTCTCCGGTTCAGCGAGAAAAAAGAAGTGCTCTGTCGGGAGAGTGAGGTGGGGAATAAAGACGTCGTCTATTCGCTTGCGGCCGATGGGTCAGTCATTGGCTTTGAAATTCTGAACTTTCTAGGAAAACGAGAGCGGCGTCCCTCCAAAAGCCTGCCGGTGCAGACGCGCATCCTCATGGCCTCGTGAGATCTCGGCCCGCGTCGATCTCGTAGCGGTACTGTATTTCAAGGTCCATGGCCGTCTTGTAGATGGCGGTCCTGGAGTACAGGCACCGGCAGGGATGGTTCTGTAGCGGGACTGCCCGCCTGAGCCAGTCCCCTAGGCCCGGGGCGCACGCCCCCCGCGCCCCCAAATCATCCGCTGCACACTCCCGAGTCGAGGGACGAGATACGCTCGCTTCGCACGCCTCGCCGCCTCGCCGATGCGGGCTGAGTCGAAGCGGGCTTCACGTCCGATCAATACTCACTGCCGTCATTATGGCCACCACGGACACACCAGGCGCGGTTGTCGCTGGATGCGACCTTGCTGAGGGTGCGCGTGCTGCCAGAGAAGAAGTTCACGATCCACGCGATGTCAGCAACACCGGCGTCCGTTGAGGCCGACCAATAGACGTCCGCCTGGACGTTCAGAAACGGATGACCCGGCGGAAGGGTTGGGCCCGAAGCGCCACCAGCCAAATCGACCAGGCTCGCCAGCTCATGCACCGAGGGCAAGCGCCACCCTTTTCGCCCGCCGGTCGTCCGGTCCGCGCATTGCACCCGCGCAGAGTTCCAATCATGCTCGGTCGTCAACGGCGACTGCTCCCACACCAGCCCGGTTTCTTTGTCCAGCACTGCCGCATTGGCGAAGGATGCGAGCACGACGAACCGCTCAGCCGCCGGCAGGTTCTGATCCCACCGCAGGGTGTGGTTGCCGTCTTGTCCTCCACCGCCGTTCAGCTTCGCGAGGATCTCGTCGAGCTTCTTCAGAATCTTCTTGAAGGGATTCTGGGACTGGTTGCTCGTCGCTTCAACCTGCGCGACGCCGGTTCCAGCGTTCGCAAGAACCAATCCGCCGATGAGGACGACCGCTCCAAGCCCACTCAGCCATCTCGTTCTTCTGCTTTGCATGACACTCCTCCTTGTGTGTGGTGGTTGACTGCACCGATTGTTGGCTATTCGCTGCTCGCTCTCGGCTCGCTGCTCCCTGCCGCTCCCTGTTCGCTTCCCTCCGGCTCGACCCCCCACTGGCGTTCGATGATTCCCATCGCCTTGGCCCGCGCGTCCTCATCCTCATCGTCCAGCGCCACGACCAGCGGATCGAGCGACGCCGTCTGCCCCTGTTGCCCCCAACGGTCCAAAGCTTGGAGCCGCACGCCGATATCCGCCGACTCCAGAGCCTGCGCAATCCAGTCGGGCATGACCAGCATCTCCGGCTGCGGCGGCTCCGGTGTTCTCTGTGACGGTTGATCGGATGTGAGCGCCGGCCGGGATGGACCGTTGGAGCGAGGCGCCGTGGCGATCTGACGGTGGCTGTCTTCTTCCGTGGCGGGTACGCGGGTCTCAGACGCTCCACCCACCACTGCCGTGCCCGGGTTCGAGGTCTCTTCCGTTGGGGCCGACCCACAAGCGGGAAGATCGGCGAACAGCGCCAGCGCAAGCAGCGCGATCAGCTTGTTAGAACGTGAGATGGGAATCGTCGAGACCATCGGGGAGACCAGGTCACAGTGACCTGCCTCCCAGTCGCCATGAGACGAAACCTCGGTGCTTACGTGGAAAGAAGTGAGTGAGTGAGTGAGTGAGTGAGTGAGTGAGTGCAAACCGGAAGCCGCGTGCGGGAGGTGGGTCGTCGAGCGCTGACGGATTGCATGACGCTCTCCTATCGAATGGCCACGGGATGAGGCCGTGTGGACCTCGAATCGAGGACGGAACCCTACAGAACGCACATACGTATGTCAACACCCCTATGGAAAAATATTTCCTGAAATGTGTCCATTTGTGGCAGAAGCCAGAACCGTGCCACCAGGATTGGGCAGAGGCTGAAGACGCAAGGCTAGAGAAATTCGCGTTTCCGCTGCTCCCACTGCGTTGCACTCCTGACTCCCTTTCAGGTAAGACAAGCCGCCCATGCCGAACGAAAATAATTTCCAGCACGATGAGCTGTCGCGGAAGAGCCCCGGTGACCGTCTGGCCATGGCGGAACTGACGCCGGGCGTGGAGCCGGGTTCTCCAGCCTGGTTCGACGCCATGGCGCAATGTGGCGCAACATTGTCGCAGGCCGGCGTGCGCGCAGTCGTCTTGCTGCATGGATCGATCATCGGAACCGATGTCTTCGGGATACAGCGGCTGGATGAAGTCGGCGGACTCAAGCGCGGCTATTCGCGCGGGGTGGCAGGCCTCGATGCGTTACTGGCGCTGATGTGTGAAGGCAGTAATGGCATCCCTTTGTTGCCCAATGGGTTGAAGCCGCCCCTCGCGAACGATGACGCGACGAAAAAACTCTTGGACGACCAAGTCGGCGACGCAGGCAATTTCACGAACGCCTCCGTCTATCAGTTCCGGAAAGCCGTCAATCGAAACGTCTCGAAGACGATCACATGCCTCCGCATCCTCTGGTCGGCCGAACACCATCATCTCGGACGCGCGATGGCAGCTGTTCGATTGCTGGATGACCTGCGCGAGTTGTGCGAGAGCCAGAAATTGGCCGCCGGAGACCGCATCCTCATCCAAGCGCATGGACAGGCCGGCTTGGTATTGGCACTTGTATCCAATCTTCTGTGCCCCAGCCTCATCAGCGGCAGACCCAAATTACTTAGTCTCTTGTCGAGCTATGCCGAACAGAGCAGCCAGCCTGATCTGTCAGCCGCGATCGAGCGTATCGAGCCGCTACTGAAAACTGGCTCACTGTTGAATGGCGCGACGTTGGACATCGTCACGTTCGGGACGCCGGTTCGTTATGGATGGGATCCGTCGGGTCTTGGCAAGCTGCTGCACATCGTGAACCATCGCAACATGCGGACTGACGGCAAGACATGGCTCTCGAAGATGGAATTACCCCAGATCACGATGGAGATGCCGATTGCGTGGGGTGGCGACTACATCCAAGAATTGGCCGTGGCCGGCAGCGATGCCGTGCCGGTGACTGATGCAGCCAAAGCGGCCAACAAAGCCCTCTGGGAACTTGTGGAGCCGTTCGATGGATTCGAACGATGGCTTGAATGTGCCCGCCGAGCTGTCCGTATCCCGAGTGAGGGACTGGGAATTCTCGCCGACTATAAAGATTCCACCGGATCAACGAATGTAAGCGATCACTACTACGGCCACGCCGCCTACACCCGCCTGAACGCGATGCTGTTCAACACAACCATGATCGTTCGCACCCTCTATTCATAGAGGTTCGGGCAGAGCCTCACTCAGCGAAATCTGGGTTGTCACCCGGGGGTCGTAGCTTCGGTAGAAGTATAGAATGCTTATGCTGACCCCGATGGTCAGTGCAAAGAACGCCAGCAGGATATAAAAGACAGACTGGAAGGCTCTCCGATTGGTGAACACGCCGGACACAGAGAGGTACAAAGCCACGAGCACCGGCGGCAGTAAAAACATGATGGTGACAAAGATCATCATGACAGTACCGAGACGTCAAAGAAACATATGAATCACCCTGCGCCTGGGGACACAATGTATGGAACTGGGGGTTCCTCCAGTCAACCACCGCCCGGCACGAGAACAACGCTCTCCATTCATGCACCCGCCCGATGCTCAGTAACCCTCTTTGCTGGTTACTGATGGTGACCTCTTTACCTAGCGAAAGCAAAGCCTGCGCCAGAGCAACACCGCGGTCCATCTCGTGGACGGTTCATCCTCAGTGCCTAACATAATCTGTAACATTTCATTGAGATGACTTGGGAAAGAGGGGGAAGGTCTGAAGGCAAACGAGTACCGCGCTCTTCCTTTCATGAATCCAAACTGATTCATCCCTGTATCATTTCAGATTCACTCAGCCGGCCACCGCAACCAAATGCCACCCAATCTCGCCCACAGCCTCGCCCACAGCCCTGAACCCCTCGCTTGAGCAGCAACAGACATGACGACTGATACACAGCATAGGCTGGACATGCGCACCGGGCCGATTCCAAGAAATGCCATGTTGGACATTCCGACGTGGAGAAATAGAAACAGGCCGTACACGGGGGATAGTGTTTTCCCGTCGCTCTGGTATAAGGTATGCGATTCGCTGACGAAGGAAGTATCTATGTATCGATATGGCGTGTCGATATTAGTTATCGTGACCACACTGTCCGCCGGCTGCGGTCCACTTGAGACACATGAGAACCGCGTCGGGCAATCCGTTGAACCATCACAAGGCACAGGGGAGGTGAAGGAACCGAAAGGGGTCGTGCCCCGTCCCAATATTCAGAGCCATCATGCAAGGTTTTATCATGAGAGCCAACGGTCCCGACTGTCTATCCGATATCGGAATACCGGCCCGAACCCAGCGTATCATGTGCGAACCGACCTCGCCGTGTTTCTGGACGGGAACAGTGTGCCGATAGAAACAGATACCTATACTCTGTCTACGCTTGCTCCGAACAGGAGCCTAGAATTGAGAGGCATCCTTACAGACGCCTTCTTTGAAAACGTGCTGAACGGCAAGGCGACGTTCGTGATGGAATTTACCGCTCGCTATCAGAATGAGGAAGGTCAAGAGTATGAGGCGGTTTCAGTCTGGCAATTCAGTCGGAGCACGATGGAATTTTTCCCCTTGGAAGAGCGCGCAAATTAGTTCGTCATGTCGCTCCACACCTCCTTCTACACTACCAATACTATCGATTCTCAATTCGCCACCCACGCCT
>JAKDNQ010000003.1 GCA_030456405.1 Nitrospira sp. | reverse complement strand
AACCGAACCGATCCAACTTGTTCCAATCACCGTACTGATGCACCGAGAGCGCCCCTTTTTTCATTTTGCGTCGCGCATGCAGCAGAATCTCGGCAATCGAGTGTTCTTCGTTATGACAAAGCACGCCGAATGACCAAAAGAAATCGAAATAGTTCTCCGGGATCTCGGCGAAGGTATTGTCCTGGACTTGGTGGCAGACGAGGCGTCCCGAAAATGATTTCGGATCGAGCCATTGAGACACATCTTGAAAATCGACGGTGTGAAGCTCGCCCTGCGAAATGGTTGTGAGAATCGCCCGCGACCATGACCCTCTCCCCGGACCCAGTTCGAGAACCTTTGAATCGGTCCTTAGATGGGGCAGGATCGCTTTCCTCAAGATCCGCCGGTACGATCCGCCGCTTTTTCGTTCTTCAGCGAGTCGGACTCTTCCCGGAATAATCGAGAGGATATTCCCGCTGTCGTATCCGTATCCAAATTCGTTTTTCAGCCAATTCAACGCTGGCATCGATCTCCGCCCTCTCGATGGTTCCGTTTACCGCGCGGCAGACACGACCGCCTGTTTGACTTTGCCCAGCACCGCATTGAGTCGCGACGCCCACGCCATCAGAGCATTGTCCTTCTGGGGTCTTCGCAACTCCAGCAAAAACGAGTGAATCGCCTCGAATGCCGCATCTGATTCTTCAGGCCGATCGGGAAACTCCCATACATCTTGCTCGCTCAGCTCCACGTCGAAGACGTCAGACAATCCACAATGTGCGCCGCTTCCATCCATGCCGATGTTCTGCACCAACGATTGGCCTGGATAGAGGCTCAGGCCTTGCGAGAGGAACATGCTTGCGTACCAACGAACGCCCCACACATCCAATTTGCCCTGAGCCTGGAGCGTGAGATGCTCAAAGTACGGATAGGCCCCCTTCACGTTGAACGCATCCTGGTCGGCTTGATGGCTCAGTCTGCGCAGCAGCTTTGACGAATCCGCTTCCAGGCATCTCCAGGCCCTGTCCCAGGTCGCCCACCCCCAGCTCGTGGGAATGCGGCAGAAGAACGTGGAACCGAGTCGTTTCTGGTTCTCGACCGGGAACATGTACCCAGAAACCTGCATGACCCTTGGGATTGCCTCATACCGGTCCAGAGCCTGATTCATGAACGTCAAGAATCCCGGCGCGACGACCAGATCGTCTTCCAACACGATGACTCGTCCGTAGGCCCTGGAGAGATCCGTCACTCCATGGATGACGGAGGTCGCCAGGCCAAGATTTTCCGCCCGCTCGCACACACGGATGTGGGCGAATCCCGTTATGGTTCTGGCGACCGCGCGGACTTGTTCAACCGCACGCATATCACCAGTCTGCTTCGGCCCATCACTGAAGACATGCAGCTCGCTTGCGCGGGCCAGAGGGTTCGCCTGCAAGGCCCTGACGGTTCTCGTCAAATGCTGCGGCCGATTGTAGGCAAACAATGCAATGGGCGCAGGACACATCGCTGATCCGTTCATGGAAGCATCAAAAAGAGCTGATCAGCGTACCGGTGTACGCTGGGCAGACGTCGCGTGAGCATGGATCGATTGCGGCCCTGCCGCATCCGACCATGCATTGCGCGAGATCGCGGCCATCTGTCGGCACCACAACTCCAATGTGAGCGCCTTAAACGACACAGGGGCTCCAGCATCCGTCGGATACGGCCCCTTCGCCAGATTTCGCCCGCTCGACGAACGCAGAACCCCCGCGGACACCAAAAACCCGTTATCGAGCTTGCTGCCATGGGCGGCAAACACCGCTTGATGCCATTCCCGCAATGGCGGGGTGAACCCGCGCTTCGGCCGATGCATGACCCAGTCCGGCACCACATCCTTGATTGCAGCGCGGAACCATGCCTTTGGTGGGAGCGTGTGATCGGGGGACGCTTTTCGCAATCCGATCACGGTCTCGACCAGGCGATAGTCCACGAGCGGCAAGCGAAGTTCGACCGACGACGCCATGCTCAGTCGATCCCCTTGAGCAATGCCGTTTTCCAAGAGATACGTCCCGCAAATGAGTTCCGTGACAAAGACGTCCAAGGATGGCCAGGGCATGGACCGTGTAAAGGGGGCATACGGATGTGAGGCACGAAGCTGCTCGGCAAACATGGGATCGTAGAGTTCGTTCCTGCTCTCAGATGCGATGCGAAAATCCGGCGTCAGATCGTAAAATACCGCCTGTTCTTTCGGACTGACTCGATCCCGTGAATAGAGTGCCCATGATTGACGCAAGCCCGCGGCGGACTTGATCCATTCTTTGATCCCCCAGGGAGACCAGTAGGCGGGAAGCGTCAGCGCAAGGTAATCGCGGAACCGGGGAAACCCGCTGTTCCAGCCGCGCAACTTCCGCGCTGTCTGTTCCGTGGCCTGGCGCACCCATGGATAGCCCCAAAATAATTCGTCTCCGCCATGGCCTTGCAGCATGACGCTCACGCCATGTGCGTTCGCCGCCTTCATGACGGAATAGTAGCCGTAGGCGGAGATATCTCCAATCGGGTCGTCCAACCATGAGACCAATTCGGGGAAAAACGCGGCGAAGTCTTCTGAACGAAGTTCCACATCGTGAAATGGCATGCCGAGGAATTTGGCGAAAGCTCTGGCCTCCTCCCGTTCGTCGGTCTGCCGACGGCCATGATAGCCGACACTGAAAGCCTGCATGAGGCCGGGATATTTTCGAGCAGTCATGGCGGCGATCGCGCTTGAGTCCAGTCCTCCACTAAGCGCCACCCCGACCGGAACATCGGATCGAATAATCAGCTCGCTGATCGTTTCCAGCTCGCTTCGAATCAGTTCACCGGGATCCCCGCTTAGCGGAGGCGCGTCTTTCATCCGCCAATAGCACCGTTCTTCTTGCTTCCCTGAATCGGCATCCACAATGAGAAGGTGTGCAGCAGGCAGCTTTCGAACACCGCGGATCGGCGTCATCGGCTCAGGCACATAGTTGTAGTGAAAGAACAAATCGATCGCGGCCGGTTCCAGCTCAAATGGAACGACCCCTGCTGCCATGAGCGCCTTCAGCTCCGACGCGAAGTACATCACGCCGTCATGAAGAAAGAGATAGAGGGGTTTCTCTCCCATGCGGTCCCGGGCAAGCACCAGACGACGCAATCGGGAATCCCAAATCGCAAACGCAAACATCCCTCGCAAGTGCAGCACGCAATCGAGTCCGTACTGCTCGTACAGATGCACAATGACTTCACAGTCGCTGCCGGTTCTGAACTGATGGCCTTGCGAGCGCAGCGAACTTCTCAGTTCGACATCGTTATAGATCTCCCCGTTGGCGACGAGTACGATGGACCGGTCTTCGCTGAACAGCGGTTGCTGTCCGCCTTCGAGATCGATGATGCTGAGCCGACGCATGGCCAACGCAACCGGACCATCGTGGAAGTCGCCTTCACCGTCAGGCCCGCGATGAGCCAATCGTTCGTTCATGCTCTTGACACGGTGCCGCATCTCGCGGGTGACCGCCTCTGACGCAATGGCTCCGGCTATCCCACACATATGATCCACTTATCCTTCACTTGCTGTTCCAATCTCGTTACGGTTTCCGGGCATCCACGATAAGCGATGTGTAATACAGCGTTCCCTTTTTGAACCGTTCTTGGGTGTCATAGCGTGCAGACCGTCGTATCAGACCATCGGCCTCATTCCATGGATAGCAATGAAACTCTTCTTTTGCATCAAAATACTCCAATGGCGTCGCCTCAAAGCCGAAACCCTTCAATCGCTGAGTCAGGTCGTCGACGGTAAACAATAGCTGGTGTCCGTCCTTTGGAGGACTCACTTCCTCGACATAGGACGGATCGTTGCGGTATCCGTCCGGCACCGCGATCCGCAGTACCCCTCCTCTTCTCAGGTAGTGAAAACATTCCTTGAAAGCCGTTGTGCAGTCCGAATCGGACAGGTGTTCGAACAGGTGCTCGGCCATGAGCCGGTCGATGGAGCACGGAGAAAATAATCGCTTCCAGTCTCGATCGGAAGTCACATCGAGGATTTCAGAGTCAGTCGCAATCCAGCCCTTCATGCCCACCGGGCCGGCGCCCAAGATCACATTAAGAGGCCGCGTGGCCCTGATCTGCGCTTGCAGCCTCACAAGCCGGCAAGCTCTGCTTATCAGCATCACAAGGAGACGAACGGCAGATTTGGCAGCCGCCACAACCAAATTGGTTTCCCTTTCGTTCAGCACCTCCCTGCCAGGACCGGTGGACAGAGCGAAACCATCAACCTGAACGAGGGATAAGCTGACCATATGCCATCCCAATGGTTCGGAGTTCAGCGAAGGCCACTTCGTAGAGATAGTTTTCGACGCAAGGAAAACGGGAACGATCCCTCACTATGGTTCCCCATACGACACTCTTGACCATCCGGAGGAGGGCACGACAGCCACGGAAAACCGCTCGAACAACAGGCGTGGGGTCCTGAGCCTCTTCGTTTAAGACCCGTTGCCAATCCCGCCCCATGGCGAACATGTGGTTGGCACACCAGAGCAGCCTCATCTTTTCCGAACGAACCAAATGGCATACTTCAAGGCCAGGATAGTAGTAGATGACTTCCTTCGGACATTCGGATCGGACCCGCCGCTGAACAACAATTTCCTCGCCATACCCCCGTTTGTATCCGACCCCGCCAAATTCAGGGCTAAATCCACCAACCTGCTCCAACAAGGGGCGCCGGATAAAGAAATTCGTCCCCGCAAGATATTCATTTTCGCCAAATTCGCGAGCAACCGCTCCTCCATCAAGAGCGCCATAACTATCTCTGTACCATCGAGGCTTTGGAGAATTATAAAAGGGACGGTACGGCCCCCCAAACAATCCTGGAGCGTGTTGCTCAATGATCTTTTTAGCGATGTCCAACCAGTCGGATGGGACCGTGCAGTCGTCATCAATACAGGCAACGTACAACCCCCGCGCCATCCGAACACCCGCGTTTCGCCCATGCGAAGCCCCTTGCTTTTCCTCAAAGCAATATCGGACCTGCGAATATCGTCTGGTCGCTCCCAGCACATACTCTTTCGTACGATCCGTTGACTTGTTGTCGACGACAATAATCTCATACAAGGATGCGGCTAGAGACTGTTCGCACACACTGCGCAGCGCCGCTGCCATCAAGTCGCAGCGGTTGTAGGTACAAAGCACGACGCTGATCAGTGGTTGCTCAGTTTGCGACACGGCCGACCTTTACGAATGGCGTTTGCGGATCCTTTCGAATGAGGCATTTCACCGCAAACTTGAAGTGCTGGAACGGTGTCATTCCGGGAAAGGCAAGACGAGGTGCCCGCCAAAACTCTGCCAGCGTGCGGATGCCTCCGAAGGTCGCTGCGGCACAAACCTTGGCCCAGCGCTGACTCAGAGCTACCCTGAACTCCGCCTGCGGATAACGATGGACGACCGCGTTCGCCCCCTTTAATTTACACAGCCATTCGCGCGTAGCCTGCAGAAACTCGGGAGTCGATTTAACTCTCCATCCGCTCAAGTCCTGATGGAGATTTGATTCTTGCTCGGTCGGTTGAATGCCCATGTCGTTCAGTTGTGCAGACCGGATTCGCCGAACGGAACCGTCGGCCGCTTCTTCGTGCCGGCGGCCTACTTGCTGCGGGTGAATTCTGTAGTGCAACAAAACTGAGGGGATGTTCGCGAAGCGGGTATGTCGAGCGGCCCGCACCCAGAGATCGTAATCCTCCGCATGAAGCGCAGTGACGTCATATCCGAGACCATGACGTTCCAGGACGTTCCGCCTAAGCATGACGGACGGATGAGCCAAGGCCGACTCGAACAGCAACCGACTTCGAATGGTGCCGTCATCGCAGGGATACCGTATGATTTCGCCTCGCCCGTCTCCGAACGTCTCAACCCACACTCCACAAATACCGACATCATGATGCCTGTCCAGATAATTCACTTGAACTTCGAATCGCTCCGGCATGCTGATATCATCGGCACCCATTCGGGCAAAGTATTCGCCGAGTGCAAGAGCCACTCCCCGATTTAATGCAGCGACCAATCCGGAATGCGCTTGACGGAACAACCGGATACGTCCGTCTTCACGCTGGAATCGCTCCAAGATACTCAAAGTTCCGTCTGTTGATCCATCATCCACAGTGATCAGCTCAAAGTCACGAAACGTCTGACTCAAGATACTCCGAAGTGCGTCGGCAAGATAAGCCGCTCCATTCCAGACCGCCAAGATGCAACTGACACGAGGAGAACCGGTCATTCACTGCTCCTCTCGATAACTTCGTTGCTGCACCCACTCTCATTCATGCCTGAAATAGTAGCGGACTTTCTTGATCATGTCGTCCATCTCATGAAAACCCACCATTTCACACTCGTACGTTCCCCTGTTAAAGAGGCGCTCCTAAAATTCGGACAAGTGCGACAAAAGAACGAGACGCACGGGGCCAGTTTCTAGGCTCAGGACTTGAAGGAGCGAAGCAACAGGAATTACTCTTTACTCGACCGTCCGTGGAAAAGAGGTAGAACCCGAGACTAGGTCACCCGTGCACAGCGCCTAGTAGCCAGAGATATGTGGGTTATCCGGAAGCTGGACAATTTCATATCCTTCATCAGTAAGTTGCCGGACCAATTCTTTGGATGGTTCTTTCTTGAAAATAATTGACGCAAGAATACCCCAATCCAAAAATCCAAATTTACATAAGAAGTTGGCAATAGTAATCAATCTTCTTGTTTTCTTTTGCAATGGACCTCGCTCTGACATCTTCTCGTGCTCAACCCCTGAAAGGTATGCGTCATTAATTCCTTTAAATGCCACTACATTATAATTTAGCCCCAATGCTACTTTTTCTATTTCTCTCCTGGAAATACTGAATACATAATTGCCTGTTTCTTCATAGAAATGTTTATCGGTCTTTTTACCGAGAATATTTTTTAATACGCTTTTCATAGTTCTAAAAAGAATAATTGAGATTCTATTAATTATATAGGCATCATTCGGTTCAATGAGCAGAACTCCGCTTTTTGCCACTCGTAACATTTCATAAAGTGCGAGCATAGGTCTCGGAAAATGATGATAAGATTCTTTACAGAAAACATAATCAAATGCTGAATCATGAAAGGATAATGATTCAGCATTTTCCACTTGGTATGCCTTAATATAACCAATATCTTTTGCTTCCTTTAACAAATACTCAGATATGTCAGTTGCTAGAGCATCAGACCCTTTTTCTGTGATATATTTTGCATCTTTTCCGTATCTGCCATCACCCACAGTAAGCCACTTTGCTCGTGGTTCTATGACTAAAATTGGATCAAGAACTTGGTACATTCGTTTGTGACGCCATGCATCAACTGTATCTTTCTCGAACCATGTTTTGGAATGTGCAGCTTTCTCGCTATTCTGAGTATATTCTTTAAAGTGCTCCGAGTGTTGCTGGTAGCTTTTATCTTGAAAAGTGGCGTTCATTAGAAATTATCTCCTTAGATTGTACTGGCTAACTCCTGAATATGCTGACTGGCATACGAACGCCCAGACAGACCGAAAACTGGAGAGTGATTCTACTGCGCACAACTTTTCCACCCTGATTCAACACATGCGTGTAGATCATGGTTGTTTTGGCAGGGGAGAAATGGTGTCACCATTGTTGACCACACGCGTTCGTGCGACTGAGCACGTGAGACACTCCATCCACGGACGTGGGACGCAACGGTCTCCCCATACATGAACCTCAGCGCACAGCTTGTACTTCAAACAATGGTTGACACCGTTTTCTTCCCGGGCGTTCTGCCTAAGCATGACGGACGGATGAGCCAAGGCCGACTCGAACAGCAACCGACTTCGAATGGTGCCGTCATCGCAGGGATACCGTATGATTTCGCCTCGCCCGTCTCCGAACGTCTCAACCCACACTCCACAAATACCGACATCATGATGCCTGTCCAGATAATTCACTTGAACTTCGAATCGCTCCGGCATGCTGATATCATCGGCACCCATTCGGGCAAAGTATTCGCCGAGTGCAAGAGCCACTCCCCGATTTAATGCAGCGACCAATCCGGAATGCGCTTGACGGAACAACCGGATGCGCCTGTCCTCACATTGGAATCGCCGTAAGATGTCCGCTGTTCCATCGGTCGCTCCGTCGTCGACTATAATCAGCTCAAAATCCCGGAATGTCTGGCCCAAGATACTTCTCAAGGCATCGGCAAGATAGGCCTCTCCGTTCCACACCGCCATCACAACGCTGACTTTTGGAGCGTGAGTCACCTACCGCACTTCCTCCACACGCGCTACTCGTTTCCGTTGATCAATCGAACGCTCGCCTTCGACCAGTCCCATGCGGTCAAATATCTCTGCGAAGCGGCGTGCATATGTATGGTCACGAAGCGTCCGCTCGTACCCAGCCCGGGCGATGGCGATTCGCTCATCCTCATGCTTCAAGTAATACCGAATCTTTTGAACCATGTCGTCAATATCATGAAAACAGACAACTTCTTTCCCGATATCGTAATATTCAGAAAGGTTGTCCGCCTGTCCCGTTAAGAGAAACCCCCCGCATCCCGGCACTTCGAAGTTACGTCCCTTGATCTGATCAACATACTGCACCCCCATTTCCCGATCTGACACAGACGTGGCTGAGCGCTCTCCACGCGAAGCGACTTCCACACTCCTTCCTCGCCACATCGCCTTGATCTGCCGCCCAAAGGGAAGACCAACAACCGCACGCGACAGGGCATGATAAAGTCCGTTGCGCTGGTCATCTACCTCAGGAGAAGTGTTCGCTGTGTCATTCGCCGATACAGACGCGTTGCTGAGGTTGAGATTAATCCGACTTTGATTGAAGACCTCGATCATCGCATCTTGTGACAAACGTCCTGATTCCCATCCCTCGCCCCAAACACTGACATCGATATCAGCCTTGTGTAATGCATCTATGATATGCCGACGATCGCCATGAGGCTGTCCCACAAACGTCACGTCATACTGCAACGGTATATTTAGATGACGATAGAGGGTGTGATTGCACCCCCACTGGCTCTTAATGACATTGTGATACCCCATGGCGGCATACTTCGGGAGCGCACTGGACGCCGTCGTGACAACCCATGAAAAGCACGGAGCCCAATGACATGAGTAGTTGTCAAACCGCCAATGATCGTCGCAGAACCAGTTGACCGTTGGAATCCCTGATTCCATTATCTTTCTTATGGTCAACAAGTCGAACTGGTCAGTGAAGAGAATGGTAAATATCAGGTCAGGCTGTTCGATCTGAACAACCTCTGTTAATCGCCTATTCATCCATTCACGGCCATGCTGCTGCACAAGGCTCATGAAGTCAAAGTAGAGAATGTCATGCCCCATATGCACGAGAGAGTCGTAGAAGTTGTAATGCTCAAAGCTCAAGCCTTGCGCAGGCTTGCCGTAGTCGTATTTCATGCCTACATAGAGAATACGCATCACATCACTCGACTCTTCGCCATAGGGGATCTACGCTCGGGTAGTCAGCCTCGCTGCTCATGTCTCGACGTGATGCTTCCGGCATATGTTCGAGAATAGGCGTTCATACTGGTCCGTGATACAGCCCCACGTAAAACGTTCGCTCCACTTTTTTTTGCCGGCAATACCCAAGAGACGTAACCGTCCTCTGTCTTTCGTAAGGCGTGACATGTATTCCGCTAAGACGCCAGATTGGGGGACCGTATAACCTCTCTCGTCTTGTGGCGCCGGACAAATGACACCGGCACCTGTCCAGCAGGCGATCTCCTCAGCGTTCCCCACCGGAACTGAAAGAAACGGAGTGCCCGCTGCGGCCGATTCGAAAAGAACGAGCGGCGAACACTCGATGTGGGACGCCAAGACGAAGAGATCGGCGTTCATATAGGCTTGCACCAACTCAGGCCGGGGCAGATCCGTCATCAAGACTCTCTTGCGGCTCCCTTGACGGTGGATCTTCTCGATCACCGTGTGCAAATCGTCCAGGAATGTTCTGCGGGCAGCTGCGTAGGCACCGATGCGCATGCAAAGTTTATTGATGATTCCATGCAGCATATGCGCGCAGGCAGCCCTCGAACCCCGAGCGTCGTGAATGTCTTGCACTGCCCGGTAATACCCGGCGATCTTGTCTCGCATTATTTTGAGCGCCGATCGTTGTTCAGAATACCGGCATTCATTGCCATTCAGGATCAGAGTGGCCGGTTTCCCATCGAAATCTGCGGCATAAAATGCGTTCGTCACCTCGAGGTGTCCCTTGCTTTCGACCAGATTTCCCACGGTGAGGAACAGGAGGTCCTCCGAACTGACGCTGTGCCGCTTCCGGAAATCTGGATCTCGCCCTTGATTAAACTCTCCTTCGCTCGCTCCATTGGGGACAATAGAAAGCTTTTCAAGGCCCTGTGCCCTGGAAAAACTGATGTCACGATAGCTCGACCCGCAAAAGATGAGATGATCGTATTGGCGGAGGAATTTCGGTATTTGCCTAAAGTACTGGACATAGGAAGGTTCGTACAGGCCGGAGAATCCGCAGGGGTTCAATACCTTGAGACAGGACAGTCGCTCCAATAATGGAAAGGCAAGATCCGTCGCCCATTGTTGAGCGGCATAGTTCATCATCACGTCGAAGCCATTGCGAAGCAGAAATCGCTGGTACCGATTCACTTCCCCTTCGAACCCGCGCGCGGCATTCCCGGAAATCGCAAATTCTTCCACTCGGACACCGTTGATCGTGCGATCCGTTCTCTCAGTCAACTTCGTGGTCGCAACGGTGACCTCGTGGCCTCGTTCAACCAATCGCTCGGAAACCTGCCTGACAACTTCCTGTGCGCCGCCGACGCTGGGTGCATAGAATTCGCAACAGAATAGTATTCGCATGATGTCAGGCGCCTAGCACTTGTTGAGCATTCCATCATTGTCTTCACGGATGTCACCTGCGTTATTCTCGAACTGCTCCATCCATGCTTGGAGCATCCTCGTTTCAGTCGGCGATTCATTTACGAGACTCAGCCCTAGGAGTATCTTGGCCTCGCGCATCTGTTCAGACTTGGACATAGGTGGACTACCCTTCTTACCAGTCGCAGTAATGTTGTAGGTACCCTGCCATTCGCCGGTGGTGAACTCGAGGTCCTGATACCCCAATGCTGTGAGGACATGCTCAAACCTCTTTCGATACCAGCCGTCGTAGTGGACCGCCCAACTGGCTTCATGTGACCCAAAGAGATGTCGAACAATCTTCATTTGATCGCCCAGGGCATCGCTTCGAAGATATTCCTGCACACAACGATGGAAGTCCGGCGTCTCGATAACAAGTTGGCCCCCTTCCTTGAGCCAGGCATACCATTCAATTAACAAGCGCAACGCGACCGGTCTTTCGAAATGCTCGAACACATGATGAAGCCTGATTTCCTCGACCGAGGCATCGGGATATACAAGGCGTAAAATATCTGCGTGGATATCCGCTATCGATGCGCGCTGCACCGAATGCCGGCTCGGAGGAAAATCGATATTCACATATCCCTGTAAATACACTTCTCCACAACCAAGATGAAGCTTAATACCGTTAGTCGCGCCATGGTAAGCTCCATCACCGCAAATCGTGTTAAAGCGTTGTTGACGTACTCGGTCCACAGCATGCTGCAATCTTCTTCCGATCGCGCATGAGACCTGCCGAGGATCTTTCATCCAGAGTCGTGCAAGCTGGGGTATTGCGTTCAGATACCGACGTTCAGACCACAAGGCCTTCAGATAGAAGTTCCCGGATAGGTTCTCTTCCGTGCTCAACCGATCGCCAGGGAGTAGAGCCATTGCGTTCTGCGCCTCGAGGGCTTGGCGCACCCGCTTTATGATCAGATGCCTTACCCGCCAATAGTTCGATTCAGATCGGTTCGCCCGAACGCTCTTCGAAGGAGCATCTCGATACACGGCAAGTGCATGCGGAATAAAGACAGCCTCTGAAACGATGGCGATCCTGAGCCAAAGGTCATAGTCCTCCACAGCCCTAAGCGCACGCTGTTCCGCAAACAGCCCCACTTGGTCCAATATGGAGCGTCGCACGATGGCAGTAGATGCGATAACGAAGTTGTCCTCAAACAATTCTTCCAATACTCGCCCGGATTTCCCTTGGTGAGCCTGAAGATATAAGTTGTTCGTGCGGTCGTCGTCATTATTAATGACGAAGGCATTCGAACAGACAAGGCCGGCAGCAGGCTGTTCGTCCATGATCGCAATCTGCTGAGCAAGTTTCTCGGGCAGCCATTGATCATCAGAATCGAGAAACGCGACATACTCACCCGTGGCGGCCCGTACACCGACATTCCGAGCGACTGCCGGCAATCCAGAATGCTGACTGTAGTGATAGTTGACTTGCGGATACAACTTGGAGAATGTCTGCGGCGTTTCGTCCGTCGAACCATCGTCCACCACGATAATCTCGGAGTCTCTATACGTTTGCTTGAGGACGGAATCCACGGCGCGGCATAGATGAGGAAACCGATTGTAGGTCGGGATAACGACGCTCACGCGCGCCATGAGTTCACCAATTCACAAACATGCGCAATCCCCCCCAACAGAACTGGAGATGGCGGCTGTGCTGTCGTTCGGCCAAACAATGTCGTCGCGCGCATGAGAACCTTGCACCGAATTGGCAATCCACCTATCGAAACATCCGAAATCCGATTCGCTGAAGCGCTGCACCGTATCGACTTTCAGGAGTTACACGACTATCCAACACACATCCTGAATAACCCTGCGGCGCACCTTTTATTCGGACTGGCCTTTTGTCGAGATGGTCAAACCATGTGTATCGACTGCGAGCCCCCATCATGTAGTTCACGTCTCGATCGACTATCAGGCTCAAGAAAGGAATCACGATCTGAAGGGCAGTCAACGATGTTTGTCCCTTCTTGGATTCTCGAACCCAATACGACGCGTGGCCATGCCGGTGGTAGTAGCCTCCAACAGGCATCACCATCATTTTCTGCCCAGTAGCGACCTGCCGAAATCCAAACCCCCATGCATCGAGCGCGCCGGCAAACTCCGGATAGCCTCCCGCACGAGCCCATGACTGCTTTGTGAACATGTAATTCCCGCTCGCACCCGCCACCACGTGCCCCGAAAGATAATCCGCCAACGTTGTTTGACCTTCTCGAAATACCCACTTATGCGTAACGAGATCTTTCCGCTCAGAAAAATACCATAGCTCTCGCAACGCGGCTGCATCTGCCTCATTGTCCTGGATGAATTGCTTCAACTTTGGGATCGTGTTGATTTCAAGAACGTTGTCAGAATCCAAACAGAACAACAGTTCATTTCTCGCATTCTCGACTGCGGTATTTCTCGCCGCGCCTCCCCCTCTGTTTGTCGTATGGCGGATCAGCCGGATGAAGTCATACTTTCTTAGAAGACGCTGGAGAACTGTCCTCGTGCTGTCAGTCGAACCGTCATCGACGATAATCACTTCATCGCCCCTCTCGATGTTCCCACTCGCAATCGAATCGACTGCTTCTTCGATCGTGTCTGCACAATTGTATGCGGGAATGATGAAACTGATATGGGATGATTTCGGCTTCATACTTCCTACATCGATTGGCTCGGGTGGCTGCTTGAAAGTATCTTCAATACATAGGGGCACCATTTTTGATAAGCCAGATGGTGCTTGTATAGCTCTGCAGCTCGAACCCCCATCTGCAAAAGTTCCTTCTCACTTCTGCCATCTAACACCGCATTGAGGTGTTCTGGATCTTTGACATAGATACTTGCCTCATCCCATGGCAGATACCGTCCAAACGGTCTTGAGTCCTTGTCACTAATGAATACCGGGGCGATGCCCAGCTGCATGGCCTCAAACAAACGGAAGGAGGTACCTCCATATCCTCTAGGGGAGAGAGCCAGGTAGGATTGAAGCATCATCTTTACAAACTCTTTCGTCCCAATATCTTCGTCACGGATCACGACATCTGGGCGATCCTTGAGAATCTCCGCCATTTGGCCACGCAGTGGATGATTGGTCAATCGCCCCACGAACGAAGCCTGATAACGCTTCTTCGGCATAAAGAAGGGTCTTCGATGGGGACTGCATAGCACTGGGATATCAATACCGACCTCTGTTCTTCTTGCGGCTAGAAATTGCAATGTTCTGCCGATGGGGACAAGCGGACCATCGTCATATTGGCACACGGTGAACGTCCGAGAGTCATCTAGGATGGCGTCGTCGACGTATCTCCGGAGTTCCTCGATCCCGCGCGTTCCATAATCGTGATTCAAATGCCATCGAGTCCAGAAGACTGGAAGATAGTGCCAGTCCGCCTGTTGACTTGATGGGGCCGTCAGCTCCCTGTGCTCGTTTAAAAACTTCAGGAAGTCTTGTTCCACACCATAATCCTCGTTATGGTGCGGGTATTTGAACCCCTGGCTCGGAGGTTTGGCCTCGCTGTGAACAGGCAACACAAAGATCTTCATCACCACTCACTATTTCATTAAATCCGCGAATATGTTCCCCCATTCCTCTCGGTCTCTCGGATCCGGTCGATATTCATTTGGCAACAAATCAGATGCACTGCTATCCCGCTTGGTCAAACGCAGGTCCCGATAACCCACCATCATCGCCATTTCCGTCAGCATGGCACTCGTAAGCACGGACTTATGCCCGTGCCTGTCCCATTCATCGATATAGACTCCCACAGCACCGCGACTGAAGGTTGAATGCCGCCGCATAGATTCTGTTAGGTCTGGAGTATTTACACGGTGTACCCCACCAGGCTTCAGCACTCTCAGTGTCTCGGCTAAAAACAGGATTTGCCCACGTTGATCAAGATGCTCGATGAAATCCTCATGAAAAATGACATCTACCGTATTGTCATCGAACGGAATCCCTTCGCGTGTTACATCAAGGGCAAAAAAGTCTGATCTCCCCCCACGTACTTCTTCTGAATAGAATTCATCGCCGTAATACTGCAAATACCGCTCGAACGGCTCAAATGCCAGATCAATATTGATCCACCCCTTTAGGATGCGGGGCCCGCAGCCAACATGAAGTTTTGTGACTGGTCTATCTGCAAGGACTTGTCTTAACCGCTCATGGTCCGAATGGATCTCAGGAACGCTGCCCCCACTGGAAAAGCGCGTTCGAATCCTTTTCATCAAACTCAGACTCATTCTCTACTCCCTGTGTGGGGAACGTTCACAGTGCCTAGCCCCCCTATATCATTCATCTCGCCCCACTCAGTCTTCACTTCGAGGCTGGCCACTTCACTGGCATAGAGCCAATCGATTCCGATCGCATACACTCCCCCATCGTGCCCTCCAATTCCAATCGTGTACTGCCCGGGACGAAGCACATACGGCGGGAGGCAAATCGTTACTGTAAACGGCCGTTTTTCAAGTGGTGCGGGAACCTTGGTGTCATGTACGGTGAACACTCGGAAGCCATCCTTAAAGAGAGAGATCGAAAAACGGAATTTGTCAACACGCGCTACACATTCGCCCGTCAGAACAAATGTCACCTTGTCCCTCGGGCTTATGGATCCAGCCCCGCGACGTCCATTGATGTCCAAGGATGCCATGCGGACTGTGTCCGCAAGTGTCCCGATAAAATCATTCCTCGACAAGACCGTGGATTGAGAAACCGTCTCCAGATATTGACTGATGCCCGCCTCCGTGGCTCCGTCATAGCTCACTTCGCCAGATTTAAGGACAAGGACTCTCGTACAAAGGTTCCGTACGGCGCCCATATTATGGCTAACAAACAAGACCGTCCGTCCGTTGACTTGCTGCTGCTCCAATTGTGCGAGACATTTTTTCTGGAATTGCGCATCCCCCACAGCGAGCACTTCGTCCACAAGCAAGATTTCACGTTGGAGGTGTGCGGCGACGGCAAAGGCCAATCGCATATACATGCCACTGGAATAGCGCTTGACCGGCGTGTCGATGAATTGTTCTATTTCCGCGAAGGCTACAATAGCGTCAAAGTGACGATCGACCTCAGCCTTTCCCATGCCCAACATCGCGCCATTGAGCCGGATATTTTCTCGACCAGTCAATTCGGGATGGAACCCCGTTCCCACCTCAAGAAGAGATCCTACCCGACCCTGGACTTCGGCCTGGCCTTTCGTCGGCTTAGTAATCCGGGAAAGTATTTTGAGCAACGTGCTTTTCCCAGATCCGTTTCTCCCAATGATTCCCAGCACCTCTCCCTGCTTGACCTCGAAGGACACCTCTCGCAAGGCCCATATTGTAGGATGATTCTTCTGCCAAAGAGAGGCGATGCGCTCGTAGAAGCTGCCTTTCTGAGCCTGCGCTACGCCTATTGCGTATTGCTTGCTCAGTCCCTGCGCGCGAATGGCGATATCACCCATTGGTCAGACCACATCCGCGAAGGTTTGTTCCATTCGCCTGAAATAATAGAGGCCTGTCACAAGTACCGACAGAGCAACCGCCAGCGATGTCAGTAACATCCCGAGCGACAGGCTCTCAGACCCCAGAAGGGCCCACCGAATCCCCTCTACCACACTGGCCATGGGATTCAGGCCATACCATACTCGCCATGATTCGGGGATAAGACTACTCGGGTATGCAATCGGCGTCGCAAAGAACCACACTTGTGTCACAAACGGGAGTGCATGTCCGACATCTCGATACCGAACATTCAAAGCCGCACACCAGAGGCCTACACCCAATGCTGTGGTAATGCCCAAGAGGACAAACAAGGGCATGGTCAAGACAAAGAGAGTCGGCATCACATGAAAATATGCCATCAATCCTGCCAGTGTTCCCGCTGCAACTATGAAATCCACCAGACCACTTGCTATGGCTGAAAGCGGAATTACGAGTCGAGGAAAGTAGGCTTTCGTCACGAGGTTCTGATCCGCCACCAAACTCTGACTGGTCCCGGTGAGGGTATGCGCAAACAATTGCCATGGCAGCACTGCACATAAACTGAAGAGAGGATACGGGATATTGTCAGACGGGATGCGAGCGAGCCAGCCAAACACGATGCTGAACGTGAACACGATGCTCAGCGGCTTGACTAGAGCCCATGCGAGGCCCAACACCGTTTGTTTATAACGGACCTTCACATCTCGCCATGCCAAGAACGAGAGAAGTTCTCTGTACTCCCAGAGTTCTCTCACATCCAGGGGAACCCACCCACTGGATGGCTTGATATGCACGATCGACGCCATGGGAGAAGGCAGGATTGCTCCGTGACCACGCGCCTTTTCGACATCCTGTTGTGAGAGGGACCCAGCCTCGAATGTCATGTCACTTTTCCTAGTGCCCGGAGCCGGCAGAACAATTTGTCAAATCGATGCTGCCATGTATGTTCATTGAGCACGCGCCGCTGCCCCGCTTGGCGAATTCTCGCAGCCGCTGGTTCATTTCGAGCATAAAACAGCACCTTCTCCACAAAGTCTCCAGGCTCAGACCATGTGACGATTTCCTCGCCAATCTTGTAATACTGCGAATGGTCAGGGGCCTCCTGCACCAGATAGAATCCCCCAGCCATGGGCACTTCAAAATCCCGAAGCCGACACTGTAAATTTTTGGAGTCTTGGATCTCTGTTCCACTATGCCACCCTGTGTCAGAAAATCCCAGATTTACCTGACTTTTGTTAAAGATATCGGGCAAGCATTTATCCTCACACGGGCCTCGCAAATCAGCTTCAGACAGCTTTTCAAACGAGAATCGCCTCGCAAACTTTCGTCGCAGTGGCCCCAACACACTTTCACAGCCCTCGGCTTTCCACCGCGCGCGTGCGTAGTGCCGGAGATCGTGGAACACCTTGTAGGGATCCCAGGCGAACCGATACGGACTCGGGCTTTGCGCCTGCCATCCTCTCCCGAACACGGTGGGCCGAATTCCGTTTCGGACACACTCCTCGAGCAGAGCCCGGCGAAACGGGTTGAAGCTTCCGACGAATGACACGTCATGTTCGCGGGACGATCCCCTGTGGAGGTTACGGTAATAGAACGTCGGATTCGCAGCCATTGGCATCCAATGGATATCCTGGCAATAGGGCTTCAACTGCTCGGCATTCGTCAATTGTGCGACGGCTAACACGTCGAAGTAAGGGGCGGAACGAATTACGCGATACCATTGAAACGCCATGTCCACGTGATAATTCACCATCGGGATATTCAGATCGCGTAACTGCTTCGCCGTATCCACTAAAAGAAAATCGTCATACACCATACAGAAGATGAGGTCGAGACGACCATCATCGCGAAGACGCCATGCATCGCGGACGAGGTCGCAATTGAGCTCATCACGTCGCCTTCTCCATTGGGAGGACCCCAGCTGTCCCATTCCGCCAGGGTAGTGAAATACATGAAGGTCGCTGCAGTACTTTTGGCGCAGCGTGTCGAGCAGATTGATGGTGATCCACCGATCGGGAGGGACAATGGCGAGGATGTGCATGGCGGAACATGCCCCAAAGATTGGGAGCTAGAATTCTCGCCGCTGAAATATCAGGCAGGCGATAAACAAGAGGATTCCGGCATAGAGAACTCCATAGGTTGTGACTAAGACTTGGGTCCCTATCGCTATGGACACCCCACTGGCAGCCTGCCCCTTGATGTTCAAGGCTTCGAGATTGGGGCACACATAGTACAGACTGGTCATCAAACCCTTTGTGACTTGGGACGAACTCTTCTCAGCAATCATCTTCAAATCACCGGTGAGGTGCCCGACGATATACAATCCAATCGTCATACTTACGCTCAGCGTTGCCGAACTAAACGTCGAAAACAACAATGCAGTGGCCATCAGGAGCAGGGATTCGACGACTATCAACTGAACGGCCTGAAACAACGCCCCATGAATGGTGAACCCACTCAGACTGATTGTTGCTAGAAACATCGCGAACATGATGGCGACGTTCAGGACCAGGATCCCTGCCAGACCGATGTATCGCCCTAGCACAAACTGGACTCGCGCGATTGGACGCGCCAGGATGGTATAGATCGTCCGCCGTTCGATCTCTCGCGACACCAAACCAATCCCGACGAAAATCGCGATGATGACCGCCACAAGATTGATTGCGGCAAGCCCGAGGTCATTGACAATGCGGGCCTGTTCTCCGATCGTTAACGTTCCCAATAGGACCGACGATCCAATCAATAAGAGGGCAAAGAACACAAGATTGTAGAGAATCTTATCCCGGATCGTTTCCCGAAATGTATTCTTGGCCACAGCAATCACGCTCTGCATATTACCCTCGCCGCGCACTCTGCTCGACAAACACCTCTTCCAGGGAGCCTTTCTGTGGGAGCACCGAGACTAGCTTTCCCCCAGCATTTCGCACTGCCGACAACACGTCTTCCAGCACGTCCTGACCTGGGAGCATAATCAGACAACGACTTCCCCTTTGGAGCACACGAAGGGCACATCGCTTGATAATGGGCACCTCATCGCCTACGACTCCCTCACAGACCACCTCGATCGAGTGCGCGCCTTGATCACTCACGAAGTCCTCAACACGACCGACGGAAAGCATCTTTCCCTTTGCCAGTATCCCTACCCTGTCGCAGATCATTTCGACATCGGACAAAATATGCGTACTAAAGAAGACTGTCTTCCCTTGATCACGGAGGCTCAGAATCAAATCCCGCACCTCCTTGCGCCCCATCGGATCCAGTCCGGACATCGGCTCATCGAGGATGATGAGTTCGGGATCATGGACCATGGCCTGAGCGAGTCCAATCCGTTGCAGCATGCCTTTGGAGAATTTGCGTAATTGGCGATGTCGAGCCTCCTGTAACCCGACGCGTTTCAGCAGCTCCGGTACACGAGAGCGAATGGTTGAAGACGAAAGCTTGGCAAGCCTTCCGTAAAACGTTAGAAACTCATCAGCCGTCAGATAATCATAGAAATAGGGAGCTTCAGGGAGATAGCCAATACGGGCATGAACAGCGACCTTACCTGCAGGAGCGCCCAGCAACTCAACCTTTCCGCTTGTTGCCCTCAAGAGACCGAGCAACATCTTCATTGTCGTCGTCTTGCCGGCGCCGTTGTGTCCAAGAAATCCGAAGATCTCGCCTTGCTTCACCGACAATGAGACATCGGAGAGGACAGTGGTGGCCTTCAGCCATGGCCACACCGGCGTGAAGGTTTTTGTGAGGCGTTCGATGACTATGGCTTCCATGGTTCTTCCTCGCTCACAACCATGTCGCGGCGTTCATTGGTACTGCCCTCTTTTCTGGAACGTCATCCGCATTCGCTCCTTCACTTCACTGCTCTGAACCTCGCCGGTCACGACATTGTAGTTATAACGCCCACCGTATGGCTCCTGTGGCAATTCTTGCAACAGACCTTCTTGGATCAACTGTTCTAGCCGAGTCGGTCGTTGTGCATATAGAATCTGGAAACGTTCTATCGCTTCCTCAAGAAGATTCAGATCGCGCTCGACGATCGCCTCCCGCAAACGCTGTTCCAACAATCTTCGAACATTCTCATCGGAAGTTTCCTCATATACCCTGGTCAACAACTCGACCGCCTGTTGAGGGGACTTCGCCGAGACGAGCAATCGGGCAGCTAATCTCGCAACAATCTCCGGAGTCTCCGGAAGGCTTGCAGCAACTGCCATAGCCTCGGCCGCTTTTTGGTTATCGCCGAACTCGAAGTAATGGTTAAATCCCAACAAAAACGGCAAGCGCCACTCCTTTGGATTATGCCGAATCCCCTTCTCCAAAAGCTTGTTACTTTCTTCCGGCATCACCACGAGGGTACACAGTGCATGTGCCCCCACCTCATAGGCTCGAACAAATTTTGGATCCAACGTAGTTACCACATCCAACGCACGATAGATCCATTGGCCAGCCTCTTTGGAGACACGCTTTTCTCCCATCGCCTGAATCGCTTGCAGCCAGAGAAAATCTGCCACGACCTCTCGATATCCTAACGACGCCACTTTGAGTACATTGCCGTCGGGGAGATACGACAGTTGCTGTAGCTTTGGAACTCCTGCCCTTGCGGCGTCCATGGAGACTTGGGCGACCACCATCCCGACACACAGACAGATGCCCACAAATGTTACAGGAATCCACTGTTTGGCTGAATCCACCATACGAAACATCAGAGGCAACACTGTCCTTAGGACTTCGGCGTTGACATGCCCAAAAATTGCTGTTCCAGCGGCGTCAATGTCCAACCTTGGTATTTGGACCGAATGTCACGAATTGCCGCCAGGTGCAAGTCTGCGATTTCTGTTTGGCCAGTATTCTTCGCCAGGTCCGCCAGCATCGCCCTCGCTGGAATAAAATTTGGCTCGTAGGCTATCGCCCGCTCAAGTAATTCCCAAGCGGCCGGGTTATTTCCTTGTCCTCGACGAAGTTTGCTCAATTCAAAATAGCCGAACGGAGAAAAGGGGTCCACAAATATCGCCTTTTCAAAAGCCTGCGCCGCCTGCGCGATCAATTGATCCCGTTGCGCCGCCGATGTCGGCTGCTCGGCCAGCAACATGTAGATGGTTCCAAGTCGGTAGGGCACACGGCCATCAAGGGGGTTAAGAGCCATTGCGGCCTCCATTTCACCCACGGCTTCGCGAAGCCATATAGGATCCCCGGACAACCTGAACTGCTGAATGTACGTACGAGAGAGCCCATCGCGTATCGCAGTGGCACTAGGATCTGTAATCGATGCGTAACGATACCACTTCATAGCCGCACTGTTGCCTTCAGTCATAAAGACACTGTTCCCGTGGTTGAACATGAACCAAGCCACTGCAGGTTGAATGACAAGAAGACTCAACAATGCGATCACCACGGACACTAGTGTCATTTTTATAGAACTAGATGGGAATGGGATGCACCACATTCCTTCTTGTTGAGGGCGAGAGCATCTTCTCAGAGCAAGCACAAGTCCACCCTGCAAGATGAGTAACAACACGAGGGAGGGCTCATGGAACACAGAATCCACCCCAGCATGGGCAAGGATGGCGAGGACTCCGGCGGAACATCCCACAACCATTCCTCTCTCCCGTGGAGAAAGTGTGCCACTGAACAATCGCTTGGCTTCAGAGGCCCATATCCCGATGCCGACAAGAAAGACTGCCAGCCCCGCGATTCCCAACTCCACAGCCAGCTGCAGATACTCATTGTGAGCTGACTCAGCCCGTTTACCATATCGGACAATGGTCTCCCCAAAGGGGAATCGGTATTGGAAGGAAGCAAACTTATACATGCCCAGCCCGATCCCTATGGGATGGTCCACAATCCGGTCGAGCGAACTCTTCCACATTTCAAGCCTCGTGTAAGCAAACGGATCATATTTAGAAACGGCTATGATTCGCTCGTTCAAAGGATTAGGGACGATGATTCCGACCAATACGAGGATCAGAAGAACAATCAGCGTCGCCTTGCCATATCGAGTAAACCCCACAAAGGCCACAGCGACGAGAAAGGCCACCGTCGCTCCTCTGGATTGCGCCAGCAGGACCGCTAAACAGGAGATAACCACGACAAGGGCCAAGAGCAGCTTTTCCGTCCTTCGAAACCCACCCCCTCCGACCAGTAAGCCAAGAGCCAGTACAGCAGAGCTGATCTCATATGTAGCGAAAAAGTTGGGGTTAAAAAACGTTCCTTTGGCTCTGGGTTCGTCCAGCCAGATATGCTGGACGATTCCAAGCCCTCCTTCGAACAACCCCATGGCCAGCATGAGCATGACAACACCGCGCAGTCGCTTCCCATTGTCCACTCCCAGCAGGACGATACCGAAGAAGACGGCGTAGAGCATGATGCTCAGGAACCATTGTAGGCTCACGTTGGCGTAGGCCGACCACAAAACCGACAACCCTGCGAGGCTCACGAACCCAGCAACCGGCCACCACAATGCGGTCCGAGGTATGGTTAGTGTGGACATACGGAGTCCGGAGATGAGCCAATAGGCCAAGGCACCCAAGAGCGCCAGCCGGATCACCATGACGGGGCCTTGCGTGGTCCCTCCTTCGATCAACGGCGCGAACAACGTCAAGCCTCCGATGACGAGATGGAGTGCAGTGATGTGCGAAGACGCCCTCTCGATGAGACACCTCCTTATCCCGCCAACGAGTTGAGTGACGGAAGCCCCAACGCCTGTAGTTTCAGCGCTTTTGCCGTCAGAAGCCATCATCATCGAGATCGTGTGCGGGCAACTTCGCAGGCTTTCTTGGAAGTGATTCGAAAACGGAGAGCGCAGACTCATAAAGAAATGAGAGAGAGGAGACCGGTGAGACCCGATCCCCTCCCTCTGTCGAACGCAGTGAGGCTCGGATCAGCTGCCTACGTCGTTCTTTGAATTGTTCAGCATGCGCTGGTCATTAATCTCCCATTGATCACACGTCGTGTCAGAATCAACGTTCCCCCGAGCGACTGCTGTAAACCCAGCCAGCGTAGTACCATTAGCCGCGCTTGCGCCAAGTGTCCAGCCGCCGCTCGGGTTATCCGTACAACTTACAATCGGCGTGAAGTTCGTAGTGAGGATAAACTTCGTGGGAGTGCCTGCGGTGAGGGAACCAACAGCACCAGTTGCATACCAGTAGGTAAAGCGAGGCTGCCCGCTCGGCGACCATCCGATGGCATCGAGGGTGAGTCCAGGAACGTAGGTCGGCGTCGGTTGTTCAGCCGCGAAAGCCGTCGCCGACGTAAAGACGGCGCTCAGATTCACCTTCGCCTCCGACTGCCTGGACTTCGCCTGATAGGCGATGAAATTCGGAATGGCGATCGCCGCTAAGATCCCGATGATCGCTACCACGATCATCAACTCGATCAGGGTAAAACCCTGTTGTCTCTTCCACTGCTTACTCATCGCTGCTCCTCCTTGTTGATGGTTCAGACACAGGCCCTTGCATCCTTTGTCACTCGACTTGGTCGCCCAAGGCGTAGTCCTTTTCCGGGCGCATGCCTTCCCCTAAAGCAGGTTCAATGCCAGATATGGGAATGTCCGTGGACGTCTTGAAACCATTTATATGTCAACTTGTTATGGAATCTCTTGCTCATGGTCCTGTTGATCAATTACGCCGATCAGGGCTCGATTTCGCTCCCAGGCGCCAATATTTGTCTCTTCCCTCTTGCACTGCTAATTGGCGTCAAGGCATCCGTCCAAAAACTTTTGCCTAGTTGCACGATACTTACCCGCATGGAGTGAATGGTCAGCTAGCAGTTTGTTGACAAACTGGATGACGACGCCGGAAACGACACCACGCCTGAGACACCGAGGAAGCTCAATGCCCTGCAGGCTGTTCAGAAAGGCCGTCCAGCAAGGCCGCAGCGAGGCGCACGGCGCGACGAATAAGGAACGCCAAGTCTGTGCGCGCCGGCGAGATGGTGAGCCGGCAGTGTCCTGAGGCGAATCGTATACCATTTTCACCCGCCTACCCATCGCCTGTCGGCACAGGCGTTGACCCAGGCCGTACGTTGAGCCTCTGAGCGAAGCGAGAACGATGCCTGGTGAAAGGCGCGTCTCGGCGCGCAGGGGCTGGGCGGGTGAGAAGAGTGACTTTGTCAACAGCCTGCTAGTGTCTGCCGAGACTGCCGATGGCATTTGGTCTTAATACTGCATGAGCAACGAGCAGCTGAAAGGCCAGCGCCGGCTGACGGCCTTGTCCAACGGAAGCTTTATATTGGTCCCACAAGGCCAATGTCTTCGCATAGTCGTGTTGAACGAGGGTCCCCGTCATTGCGGCCGTCAAAAGATAACTTCGCCGATACTCCGTCTGGTTGACTTTCAGAGCAAGCAGCCGCTCTGCAAGTTCAGACATCGCTTCAGGTTGTCTGGAACCGACGGCCCTCAGCAATGCAACCCATGTCTTCTGGGTCTCATCCAGCGAAGAGAAACATGGCGCTCGCTCAACTCCATCCCAGAACCGGCTGGCATCGACAGCAGTTTGGAACACATTCACTTTACCGCTCACACTCACCAGCGCATCGAGCCAGCCATCTGTTCGACTTACGCCATCGCACGTAAACAGCCGAAGTTTGACGAGCGCCAGGTCTTGAAGCAATGCAGGCCCTGGCTCATTACCATTTATGCTTCCCCAAAGGTACTGATGGGCATGCCAAGCTTGTAACGCTTCGAATCTCCTGAAATGCTTTGACTTTCTACCAGCTTGCACCACATCAAATGGAAGAGAGGCGCCTTCGATCATTTCGAGAAGCGGGATCGGAGCTTTGGCCAGATTCAATATTTCCTCAGCACTATGCTGGAGAAATCGAGTTTGAGCTGCGTGCAGATCCAAGAAAGGAAAGTACTCTGAGTTGATCGGCACATTACCCACTTTCAGTAACGGCTCCAGAGTCGCGAGGTCAGCAATGCGCAAGAGAGTGAAGTCTTCGGCCTTCTTAATTGCAAAAGGCTCAAGCTCCGCTCTAATAACGGGATTCTTGAAGACGTCTTCCGAGGGAACAGACACATTGTCTCCGTTACTCGCCACAATGAAGATATCCACACCGTTGGGCCCGCCGTATAACACAACCCGGCTGAAGTTTTTGTTGACGGCCTGCAGCACAGAAAACACAAGCGAGGGTTCCATCTCATACAAGTAAAACCACTGGACCAGCACCCCGTCTTGATTGAGATGGGATCGTATCGCTCGATAGAACTCATCGGTGAAGAGGCTAGCCACTCCGCTCACCCAAGGGTTCGATGGCTCTGAAATAATAATGTCGTATCGCGTGTTGTACGTGGAAAAGAATGTCCGTGCATCTTCGATGTACACGTGGCTCCTGGGGTCTGCAAAAACCGCTTCGACACGCGGGCGAAACACTTCTGCCCCTTCAACCATAGCTGGCTCTATTTCAATCGTATCGACTCGTTCAATCGCGTGACTACCCAACAGGACATGGCTGGTCAACCCTGACCCAAATCCGATATTGGCGGCCGTTTTGGCTGCTGGATTCAACGCAAGCGGCAGAGCTGCAGCCATGACCATCGTATCCTCATCGGAGGGCGCTCGCCCTCGCTGATCCATCTGTATCGAAGCATCGGGTTTTCCATTTGTTCGAATACTCACGTTGCCAGTTGCGACTTTCACCACATCGACTGTCGCTGTTTTTCCGTCCTTGTGAAACAGAACCGATCCGTCTATTGGCGCCAATAGCTTTCCTGTCCGGTACACACCAGATGCCATCGCCAAGGGATTCCACTCGATCACAAAGAACCCTGATCCGATCACAAGCACGACGGTGGCTGCAATTCCCGCTGTCAATTCTCTGACGGACGATTGCCGGACATACCATATAAGAAGCACCCCCAGCACCATATCAATGGCAGCCCCAGCTGTGACGAGACCTTTCAAACCCAGTAGCGGCATTCCCAGGTGCGTCGCCGCAAACACGCCCAGAATGGCGCCCACTGTGTTGCTTGCATACACATGACCGACACTTCTCTCGCCATACTGGCGTTGAATCAGTGCGTTCGTGAGAAGCGGCAACGTCATACCCGCACAGAACGTTGCGGGAAACATGAGCCCCAAAGACAGCAGGTAGCTTATGACGTTGAAGAGAACATAGCCTCCGTTCGTCTTGCTCAGAGAGTCCATCACCGCCTGCATGACGTGGAACAATTGCGGGTACACCACAATGCTGGCGAAAGCGAACAGCCCCATGACAAGCTGAATCGCACCGAGGTATCGAACAGCATCTCTGATCTCGCCAATTCGCCTCTTAATCCACAAGCCGCCAAACGCTAGTCCCAGCACAAATGCACTTAACATGAGCTCGAAGGAGTGAGTAGAGCTTCCTAGTATGAGACTCAGCATTCGAATCCAGCTGATCTCATAGATGAACGACGCAACCCCTGTAAAGCAGGCTACACCCAACAACAGCCATAGCAATGGATCGCTTACGCGAGTGGATTGCACATTCACTACAGCTGGCTGCAGGGACTTCGATTCCCCCGACTTTGAGATGAGCCAAGACAGAAGGGCCACAAGTATGTTCAGTATGGCAGCAGCGAGGATCGTGCCAGGCAGCCCCACTTCCCCAACCAACCAGTACCCGCTGACCAACACCCCAACCGCCGCTCCAAGACTATTCGTGAAATAGAGAATGGCAACTGCAGCGCCTGAGTCGCCTGGGCGCTCGCGAATCAGGCTGGCACTCATGAGCGGGAAGGTCATTCCTAAGAGAATCGATTGAGGGAGGATCAAACAGGCGGACAGACCCCACTTAAAGAACATAATGGCCATGGATGTCCCGAGCCACGCAAACACCGAGGAGTACGCGACATCCATGACCCATTCGAAGGTAGGATGGAACACCAGCCCGAACACTCCAATGACCCCTTCAGTAATCGCATAGAGCTGGAGAGCGTTACTCCAGCGAGACGAATATCGCGCGCTGAGCCAGGCGCCGATGGCCATACCACCCATGAAGATTCCAAGCACAAGAGTTTGCGCATAGGCTGCGTGTCCGAGAAAGAGTTTGAGGTAATGTGTCCAGATATGCTCGTAGATCAATCCGGAGAATCCCGAGAAAGCAAAGATGCACACGAGTAATGGTCGAGCTAGACGATGAGATGACTTGCTCACCACGAGCGGTGAAGTTTCTGTGGCTGGCAACAGCATGCGCTTGCCCCTTTCATGTGGATTATTTCTGAGTCTAGGATGGATCCACAAAAAGACAAAGCAAATGATGCTTTTAAAATGTGACGCGTTGCAAACCTTGCAGAGGGGAAGTCCGCCGTCTGCTTATGACCTTCACCTTCTATTCATAATCAGCAAGGCGCACATGCCGCACCCTACTGCTGACAGCACCGCTCCCAAAAAAAGAAATGGAGTTTCATATCTGAAGAGAACATGAAAACGACCTGATGGCACCACCACGGCTCGAACTATTCCATTGGCGCGGAATATCGGCAACTCTGCCACCCCTTCAATCATCGCACTCCACCCGGGCTCAAAGGCATCAGCTAAGATCAAGACTGCGGGTTGCGGCGTTTCGACCTCGACTCTGATCGATTCCGGGCGATACTCACGCAGAGTAACGTGCCCTCCTTGAGCTGGGCCAGGAAGCGAGCCGATGAGCCCTTCGATAACATCGACCTCCCCGTTCAAGAAATCCTCTCGTTCCAAGAAGGATAAGCGCGCTGATGAGTTTGTCAACAATTCAGGCCTTCGCGACAAGTACACACGCGGACTAGCTGTGACAGGGTTTCGAACGAGGGCGAGATCGTAGTCTGAGACCGTCGCCAGGAAGGAAGACACGTACTGCGACCCCTCAAATCGTGATGGCCGGCCAATAAGGTACGCCACATTGTATCGGGCCAAGGTGTACAGATTCGCATTTCGACTAATCTGCTCATACAGAAGACTTTTCCCCGGAAGTGGTCCTTGTACAGACTCGATGTGATAGACCGCGTTATGCTCAGCGCTCAGCCCCTGCCGCCTCGTAGCAGCTACTACCTCATGCGGTGTCAACATCCGCAGCACCTGTTGAGAGGGCTGAAAGCGGAGCGCCGTCATGCTCATGATTCGAAAATGATCGAGGCCTTGCGCTTTTGCATCCTCCTTGATCGTGCCGACCAAACCTGGTGAGAAACTCCAGAATTCGGCGTTGGATGTATGCACGGCAGAAAGATTCGCTCTTGCGAGATCCAGCAGCACCAGGATCACCAAGGCCACACCCACCCACTGACGCTTCACAGAATTGTGGCGGGCCCAGATGGTGATCATCGCTAATCCGGCAAAGGCGGCACTGCCAAAAAGCGCCGCCTGACCAGCGGCTTGTGTCACGTGGCGAGCTAAATCCTCTGGCACGTCAAATTCTTTCATGAACCAAGGCACAGACGATTCTGCGAGCAAGAGCGCGGCCACTCCCAGGTACAGCAACGTACCTCCGATCCACACATGCAGACCGACACGCCCCCTGCTCCATTGATCCACTCCTCTGCCGGCCAGTACTGCCAGTGCCAATGACACGACCCCCATAAACTTTTCGGGGTAACGAAACGCCGACCAAAACGGTACGATCCGCATGAGCCATTCATAGAGACCACCGAATTTGCCGGTGGCGAGAAGCAGACACACCGCAGCGAGGGCCACAAAGACCTTCAGGTTGGAGGAGCGCCACCCTCCAATCAATGCGAATCCAAGAACCGGAAGTCCAACATAGAGACTCTCCGCCCAAAACCCAGGCACTTCTACAGCCTGATCCTTCCCGGCAAACACCTCTCGGGCAATCCGAATCTCTTCGCTGCTGTCACCGATAGGTGAGAGAGCTAGTGTGGACAGCCGAAGGGGATGAGTCGACCATCGAATCGACTGTTCGGAAAAGCTGTCTGAGTCAGCCCTGGTGCTGCTGCTAAATACCGTCCAGGCAGGAGCCAGTTGAATTCCAGCGATGAGAATAGTTAACACCATGATACCAAGCATTCGACCGGCGGCCCATACTCGGTGGTCTCCGCATCGCCATACGATCCACAGGAATGTGATGAACCCATAGTAATAACCGGTTTGCACATCTCCATTTAGAATCACACTTGCCCATACCAACGCCGAGATAGCCGTCCACTTTCCGAGATCTGTCATCGTGGCCTTTTCTAAACAGGCGAGAAAGAGCGGCAGGACACAGATCGAATAGAGGTACGTAATGTTATCGGTCATTGATGCCACATAGCCGGAACAAGCAAACGCAACTGCGGACAGAAAAGACCCAAGCCGTGAAGTTCCAAGCGTCCTTCCCAAAAGAAAAGTCCCGATTGCCCCAATCAGGCACGATAACAACGTGGACAACCGATATGCGTCGTGGATGGAAAAGAGCCAATATAATGCGGTGAAAGGATGGAAAAGGCCCGTGACAGGAATTCCTAGGAGTGGGCGTCCCAAGCCTTCATAGGGAAACCATTGCGGCAGTTCTCCTGCTTTTAGCCGTTCCATCATGTAATACTTGAGAGGCAGGAATGTATGGAAGGCGTCTCGCTTGATCAGAACAAGCCCGGGCATCCAGAGTTGAGCATAGAATATGGAGACCAGGAGACAGAGCCCGGCAAGCCAATAATAGTCTTCCTTCCCCCACGCCTCGCTTGCGACATCGACTGCACCATGCCGACTAGGAGTTGGCGTTGTTTTGGCATTCTTGGAACTGTCGTTGATAGATGCCCCGGACGGAGAACTTTCAAACATCAACAGAACCTGCGATGGAAGTAAGGGGCTCTATGCGATTACAACAACTGGGCGAACAAGACCGAGTCTAACAGGAATCGGCGTTGAGGCAAGACAAACCCTGGTTCAGTCGCTAAGGGTTTGCGTGAGAAGAGGTACTCTTATCGGTAACGCGGCGTTTGGCTTGTTGGATACGTTCTTCTTGCGTCGGGTCGCCCATTCCCAGCTCACGGAACCGATCCATCAGCTTGTTATTGGATGGATCGAGTTCGAGCGCACGGAGCCAGGCCTCACGGGCGTCTGACAGGTTTCGTTGTTTGGCGTAAATATCTCCGAGATGCTCAAAGAGCACCGGGTCATCTGCGGCGAGCGAGACAGCGCGCTTTAATTCCGATAACGCTTCGTTGAGCATTCCGGATTTAAACAGGGCCCAGGCGAGACTATCGATATAGTACCCATTGCTCGGTTTGAGCGCGACAGCCCGCTTGGTCAGGGATACAGCTTGGTCGATCTTAACACCGCGCTCTGCGTAGCTATACCCCAGATAATTGAGTGCATCGGCGTGATGGGGATCCAACTTAATTGCCGCCTCCATGGTGCGCACAACGTCATCGAATCGATTGAGCTTGTCATAGACCGTGCCGAGATTGAAATGCAAAT
>JAKDNQ010000043.1 GCA_030456405.1 Nitrospira sp. | reverse complement strand
CTCCAACGGAAATTGGATGCAACGGGCTATGCCTATCGGGTTGTGAACGCGGGAGTCAGCGGGGATACGACTGCAGGGGGAGTCCGGAGAGTTTCCTGGGCCCTGAATAGCAAGCCTGCGATCGTGATTCTGGAGCTTGGCGGTAATGACGGACTCCGCGGCCTCAGCCTGAACGAGACGAAAGCCAATCTCGAACGGATCGTTCAACAATTTCAACAGGCTTCGGTGACGGTCGTGTTAGCGGGAATGAAGCTCCCGCCGAATTACGGGCAGGACTATACTACAGGGTTTGAGGCGCTCTACCAGGCCTTAGCAAAACAATATCACCTGACGCTGATTCCATTTTTTCTCGATGGGGTGGCCGCGTCCTCCACGCTTAACCAGGCCGACGGCATTCATCCGACAGGAGAAGGCTATCGTCTCATCGTCGAGAAGGTCTTTCCAACACTTGAGCCGTTGCTGCAGCAGAAACGGTGATGGCGATTGATGGAGAGGGAAACAGGGCAGGGAGGGTCCCTGCCCTGTCGTATCCTTGCAGACTACTTTCATTTGCCTTTCGACGCCTGCGAAGCTTGCTCGGCATGCGCCAACGATTCCTCTGCATGCTTCAGCGATTCCTTGGCATGATCGAGCGCTTCCTTCGCATGTCCGTCGGCGCTTCCTTTTAACGCTTCTTCCAGATGTTTAATGGATTCCTTCTCGTGCCCGATTCCCTCCTTGGCATGCTTGATCGTTTCCTTAACATGTTCATCTCCTCCCGCGAATGCTGGGCTGGTGAGGCCTCCTGCGATCAGACCACAGACAGCGGCTGCGACAACAAGAACTTTAACTTGTTTCATAACCCCTCCTTTGTGATGGTGGACTCGTAACTTGAACAGGATTTTACATCAACCGCAGGCATTTGGTAACTCTCATTTTTCATAACGACTCTCAATTCTTCTCCCCGAAGGGCTGGGGAATCGGAGGGAGGCCATCTCCGATTCCCCAGCAAGTCTGGAAGAGTGCGAAACTCCCAGACTTGTTTCTTATTTCTTCTTTTTCCGGCCGGTGATCCGCAGTCGAGTCTCTTTGCTCCGTGAACCACCCCGAGTATTTCGATGATCGACCCGAGCCTCCTCCATCAATCCGCTCACCGATGTACGAAATACTCGCACGCTGCCACGACCGATTTTGGTGGCACGCAGACGGCCTTCCTCGATCCATCGATAGATCGTCCACTTGCTGACTTTCAGCAGCTGTGCCGCCTCTTGGATACGGAGTAACAACGGTTCCACAATTCAGTCATCCTGCCGTCGGTGGGGGCGGGGGAACCCCCAACCCAGCGCCCCTCTGTCGGAATATGTACCGGGAGGTAGCCGAACGCCCGTCCAGATTTCATACGACCACACATTGCTACCGCGTCGTCCGTTTCTCAAAATATTCGTCGTATCGATGCACAAAGTCCTTGGAACGATTGAACCGGCCCCATCTACTTCATGACATCGCCTGTGCAATACCAGCTATCGCCTTTCACGGCGTTGACTGCCGTAGCGAGTTGCGCCGGCTTCACCTTGCCGGATTCGACGGTCACCACCGCGTGGCCTTTCATGCTCTTGAAATCGACCGTCTTCACGCCGGCCACCCGCTTCAGCGCCTCGTCAACATCGCCCAAATAGGCATCGCAGTACTTGCCGCCGAGCATCAATGTCACCTTCTGCTCGCCCGCAAAAGCCGGTGTCGCCATTGCACAAGCGAATCCGATCAGACAGCCAAACTTGATGAATGTATTCATGGCCTCCTCCTATTGAATGGTTACGTGCCTCTAATCACCACGATCCATCCGCGCCGTGAATTTCAGCCTGACGCGCGCGCCCGATGCGCCACGCATCAACCAGCCGGCCAATGCGAGAATGAAAACCCGTCTTATAGCGTCATTCCTTTCAACGTCAATCCAGAAAAGGACCGGGGCGGAGGCCAAAGGAGGGAAGACCTGCGCCCCGGATCAGTCCGAGCGAGGAGGCAGCTCATCCCGGACATCGATAGACCTATAACCGTCAAGTGTGCGCGCGCGAGGCTGAAATCGGATAGGGGAGCGCGAGAAGAAACAGTGCGAAGCTGGTTGCCCGGGTCCCCTTATCCGATAAAGACGAAGGGTCTCGATGGAGGCGCGCGGGAGCGAAGTTGAGAGGAAGCGAGCGAAGGGGTTTCCTGATGGGGAGACGAGACGACCAGTTGGACGACCGGGCCCATTGATAACGCCGCAGGCTCCGTCACGAGCCCGGCATCGGACGTGGCCTGACAGGCCCAAGCGCAGAGGGCATTGTGCGGAGCCGCTTCGTGAGAACTATGATGCGTATGGCCATTGGAAGCATCGACATGATGGAATGCGCAGCTCGCCGCCATGACCGCCAGCGACGCATAGATCAGGGCCACGAACCCGGCGACAATCACGGTATGGCGTGATAGAGCAGAACGAATCATCACTCTCTCCACGATGTCATTGCTTATACGTGTCCGCCGGTCTCTTGTCTACCGACGCCTGCTCACGCGTGCTACAGCTTCGAGAAAGTCTTTCTTCGAGATAGACTCCAGTGTCTTCCTCACGATCAAATACTGATTGGCGATCTGCAAACACACGCGAGCATGACTGTTGGGGCACGGATCGATTAGATTGGGTCACGCTTCTCCCGCAGACAGCTTCTCACGATCCCCCTGATCCAAGCTGTTGGCCCGAACGAAAAAGGGAATGAAAAGAATGACTGAGCGGACGACAACCGGCGCAGGCGAGACGTGACATCACGGAACTCTGATTTCTGCGAGTGGATAATTTTATAGTGCGCAAGCGCCTCCCGAGGTCTGCCCAGCGATTCGAGGGCTTGTCCCAGGAAGTAACGAGTATCTCGCAACTCCCGTTCCGTTCCTCGGCTTCTTTCCAGCAAAGTCGCCAAGGAGCGGGCCGCCTCTTCATGGCGACCCATCGCACAGAGACACAATGCGACCTGCGATGTAGCACGGACCTCTTGCGTCGCATCGGCGGCGGCCCGCTCAAAGAAATCGATCGCCTGCTTGTAGGAACCTGCTTGCTGATGAGCCAATCCCTTTTCATAGGCATTTCCCGGAGTATCGGAGCCCAACACCGGCATCTTGTCGAGACCGGACGATCGTTGCGGAGACGCCGTGGCCGCAAGCTGAAGCTCTTCTGCTGCCGCTTCCTCCGACGTCAGCAAGTCCGTAAGAGGTCCCGGCGCTACCGGAAGAATACCACCCGCGCGTCGATCGTTTGCGGCTTTCCACACGATTCCGGCAGTGACCCGGGGAGACTGTTCCGCATACCCGTAGGCCAGCGACACATCGCAGACCTGGTTGGCCAACCGGGCATTGCCTCTGGTGAGCCGATGCACGACGAGACAGGCCTGATCCGTGAAAATGCGCCCCACTCCGCCGGCCATGGCCAGCCGGTGAGCGATGTAGGCCGGGATTTCATCCTCATCGAAGGGCGTGAGATGATAATCGACGGAGATTCGCTGGGCGAACTGGATCAACTCACCGCGCTGTAACAATCCGCGCAACGCCGGTTGGCCGGACAGGATAATCTGCAACGGCTGTCGCCGGCCATCGTTGACGTTCGAGAGCAAGCGCAGTTCTTCGAGCATGGCGGCGCCCAGATTCTGAGCCTCATCGACGACCAGGACGACGCGACGCTGCCGCTCATGCTCGCGGGAGATAAAGGCCACAAATGTCTTGAACAGCTCCACACTATCCATTCCCTTGCCGTCCAGGCCAAACGCCATCAGCACCCAGGGCATCAGACTGCCGAGCCCTGCGTGGGTATGAGACAGCACCCCAAGCGTTACTTCGTGTTGAGATTGTTCCAAGATGGCGTTCAGTAATGTGGTCTTCCCAGTGCCAGGTTCGCCCGTAATCACGGTAAAGATGGCACGATTGAAGAGTCCATACTCCAACAAATTGAGCGCCGTCTTGTGTTGGGTTCCGAGGAACAGGAATTTCTGGTCAGGAATGAGTGAAAAAGGATTGGCTCGAAACCCATAGAAGGATTCGTACATGTCGTCCTCACGCCTTTCCCGATTAGGTCGTAGCCCGCTCGCGCATGGTTTTTAAATTACCCTGACTCTTGCCCGATTGATTCAGCACCGTGCCTAAGACCGGGGTCGTCCCGCGCACCAACGCCAGCGCTTCCTCTACATCACGACGAGTGGTCACACCCTCCCCGGCCACCAATAGCAGCGCATCCAGGGACGGCGCGAACGCCAATACATCCGCGCATGTCAACAATGGTGGAAGATCGATTACGATGATGCGCGCCGGATAGCGATGCTTTACTTCCCCCACCAAGGCTGACATCCTCGGCGAGGTCAAGACCTCTGATGACCGCTGAATCGGGCGCCCCCCTGGGAGCACCACGAGCCGTCCCAGTCCAGGGTGAACAAGCACATCCTCTAGCGGGAGATGTTCCAACACGTAGTCCGCAAGTCCCAGACAGGGGGCCAACCCTAACAACGTCTGTATCTTGGGCTGCTTGAGATCGGCATCGATCAGCATCACCGTCTGCGTCGTTTCCATCGCCAGGGCAATCGATAGATTGAGCGCGGTCAGGGTCTTGCCCTCCTGTGTCCGTGGGCTGGTCACGCCCAACACATTCCAGTGATTTTCACGGAGACGAAGGAGCACCTGTGTCCGCAAAAGCTGATAACCGTCGGCGAAGGCTCCTCGCTCGAATGCCGCAAGGACACGATTGCGGCGCAGTATCGCATCGTGACACTCCACCATCTTCGTCCTGGCATACACGATAGGGGGTGGAACCTGCCGAGACCCCGCATAGTTGTCGCTGCGCGTGCCTGTACCGTTCATAGACTGTTTATACCGGTCGATTGCTTGAGACAATTCTTCCATCGTCCGCCTCCTTGGTTCGTCTCAGGATAGACCCAGTTTACGGAGAGCCGTAAACCACACAACATCGAGCGGCAGCCAGAGGTAATGACTCAGGGTCACTCCTGCGACGATCGCGCCAACTCCGGCCCACCGAACGGCCCGCTGCTTCCATACTGAGCGGGCAACTTCGTCCTCCGTCGGCAGATGTGGAATCACCGCCAATGGAGTCAACTGGGCTGCTTGAGCCAATTGATCGGAATTTCTGATAGTCTCGTCGAGCTGTTCGACGGCGGCTACGGCTCCAACACCACTAAATACCGCCAAGAAACAGGCCAGTATGAGGATCACCGGTCGATTAGGCCGGTCCGGCCGCTCCGGGAGATCGGGAGGATCGATCAATGAGAACCGCTCGCCTTTGTGCTGCACCTCCAAACCCTCGGAGACTTGAGCTTCCATCAACCGCGAGGAGATCTCTTGATGCTTACGAACCGCATTTTCTCTATCGCGCAGGAGATCGAGATATTCCGGCTCGACTTCCGGCAAGCGCTCGACCCGTTTAGTCATCTCTTTCGCACGGTTTTTGAGCGAGATCTTGGTCTTCTCTAGGGATTGCAGCGACGCGGTGGTCGCAGCCAGTTGAGACTGGATGTTGATATAGGCCGGATTCTCCGGTTTAAACAGACGCTTCTTGGTCGGCTGTTGCGCCACCTGATCCAATTGGCGCTCGAGCGCCAAGATCGCCTGTTGTGTGCGCATGACGTCCGGATGATACTCCCAGTACCGTTCCATCAAGGTCACTAGGCGAGCCCGTTCTCCCTCCAACCGCTTGGGGACATCATCTCCCGGAGCTTCGGTTCCTGTTTCCCGTTCCAGGCCGGCCAATTCCTGCTTCATCTTGATGATGTCCGGATGGTCTGCAGACAAATAGCCGCTGGCGCTGGCATACTGAGCGCGCAATGCCTTGAGTCGCTCACCGGAATCGAAAATACGCTCGCCATTGGCCGTAATGATCGGCGTGTTCGGCTTGAGCGTCGCCAGTTCCCCCTCCAAGAACTGTTTGCGCTCTTCCAGGCTCCGCAGATCGCGATCGACGTCGATCAGCTCACGATCCGCCTGATTCAGCAACTGCATATTGAGTGGCGTGAGTTCTGGCAACGCGCCGTTGGCCTTCACCTTCAAGGCGGAAAGTTTGCCTTCAAGTGTTTCAATGTGGTGATTCAGATTCTCCGCTTCTTGTTTCAGAAAGGCCGTCGTTTGCTGGGCGTGGCGTTCCCGTGTCTTTAGATTGGCGCCCAGAAACAGGCTAGTGATCTCGTTCGCAACTTTCTGCGCCAGCTCCGGCGTTTCCCCATCATAGGCTAACGTGAAAGCGATGGTGGCTTGGGTCGGAGTCTGACTACGTTTATCAACTACTTTGACGTTAATGACCTCGATTTGAATATCTTTCACGAACTGCTGCAGGACCTCCTCCGTCGGGCTTCGTTTTCGAAGGTTTTGGTACAGGCCAAACTGTTCGACGATTCTCACCAGGCTGGCGCGACTCATCACTTGCTGCTTGATCGTCTCAATCCGCTGATCGGCATAACTGGTGATCGCCGACCGAACGAGATCGGTCGGAATCTCTTGCTCTTCGATGAGGATCGTGGCTTTCGATCGGTAGACCGCCGGCCACAGGAACGCGATCGCCGCGCCGACAATGACGATCAGCAGAGCCGTCCCTACCATGATCGCCCGGCGCCGCCGTGCCATGTTTCTGAATTCACGTAACAATGAACCCATGGTCTCGGTCCTGTGCTCGAAACTTCCGGATTTGGCCGAATGAAGCATAGCTACCTCTCCTCAGCGCCCCACCGTACATTTCGGGGGACAGTACGTCACCATTCACCCCAAGAGACGGTTCGTCCGACCATTCTGCTGCCTGACCGTCAGAGGGAAGACCCCACGCGAGAAGGGCGATCCCCATTCCCGCTGCCATGACGCGCCATCGCCACATCGTCAATCCGATCAGTCGCGATGGAACGCTCCCAGCTCCCGGTTTCGTTAACCGTTACACGTGAACCGTTAAACGTTCCAAGAGAACTTAAGGGCTCGGACGAGTTTCTCATTCACACGTTTCACGAATAACGTTTCACGTGTAACGTCCCTAGTCTAGGGAACCATGACCACATCGCCACGCTGAAGCAGAATGTTATGCTCCAGATCCCTTCCCTTCTTCGCCTCTCCGTACCGGAAGGGGAATACTTGTTGTTCCCCATTGACCCGCCGCATAATCCTGATATCGTTTTCTGCCGCAAACGGCGTCAATCCTCCAGCCAAACTGAGTGCCTGCAACACATCCGCCGTATGCCCGACCATATACTCCCCCGGCTTATTGACGCGCCCCAGCACATAGATGCGGTAGCTCAAGACTTTGGTCACCGTGACGGATACTTGAGGATTCGGGATAAACTTCGTCAGCCGATTGACAACATCGGTTCGAACCTTTTCGACTGTTCGACCAGCCGCCTGCACATCGCCGACCAACGGAAACGACACAAACCCGTCCGGCCTGACGACCACTTCTCTGGTCAGATGTTCATCCCTCCAGACGGAAATGATGAGCACATCCTCCGCTCCCAGCAGATAATCGGCGCCGGCATTTGCCTCGCTCATTATGGCCGGCCGACTGGGCGGCTCAAAGACACTGCACCCCGCCAAATAGAAAAGTGCGACGATTCCCAGAACCCAGCGCATGGAGAGCAGCCTCTCCTTCATCGCCATCCTATCCATCGAGCCTTGCGAGCATCGCCTTCGCCTCCTCGGTCCAGGAAAAGGTCTGTTTGGCTTGCAGCGCCTGACTCAAGTGGGACCGCGCTTCTTTCTTCTCTCCCGATTGGACATAAATGACGCCCAGATGATAGTTCAACACCGGATGGTCCTGCGCCTTGGCTATCGCCTGCTTCACCAGCCGTAACGCGTCCTGATGATGCCCGAGCTTCAGATGGGCCCAGCCGAGCGTATCGAGGAGATAGGGATTGGGCGCCTGCGATTCGAAATCTCGACTCAACATCAGGGCACGCTGCAGACTGTCGGGGTCTCCCTTCCGATCGATCAGCGTGGAGGCCAAATTGTTTGCCGCAAGCAGAGACTTCGGATGGTGCTTGAGGACCGTTTCGTACTGGGCGATCGCCTCATCGACTTGATTTCGCGCTTCGAGACTGGTCGCCAGCATGACCCGAAGCTGTTCACTATCCGGACTCGATTCCAACGCCTTCTTCAGTACGGTATCGCCTGCGTCCACTTGTTGTTTCGCATAGGAGTATCGAGCAAGCTGCATCCAGGGAGTCGTCCACTTTGGGTTGAGTCTTGTCGCGAGCTCAAATTGCGGGATGGCTTCGTCGGCATTGCCCTTCATCAAGAGCAGTTCTCCGAGAAGTCCTGCTGCATAGGGATGGGGCGGCTGCTTCGCCACCAACGCTTCAAGTGTCGCCAGGGTCTGTTGTATCTGGCCTCGCCGCACCCCGAGCTGAATCAGCGCCAAAAGCGGCTCCGACGCCTGCGGTTGTTGGGCGATCGCCTTGCGGTATGCGGCGTCCGCCTTATCCCATTGCTGTTGCGCGACGGCCAGGTGTCCCTCCACCAGGTCCGTCTTCATACGATCTGCTCCTGCCGTACGCAGCCGTGCCAACGTTGACTGTGTCCCCTCCCATTCCTTCTCCTGCACCTGGAGCTGGAACAACATCCCCAACAATGTCAGATTGCCGGGGTCGCGCGCGATGAGGGCATCGAGCCTCTGCCGCGCCTCTTTTAGTTTTCCCCCTGTGGCGTCCAGACTCGCGAGAAGAAGCTGCGCGTCCACTAATAGCGGCTTGAGCCCCGCGGCTTTTTCGAGACTTTCCCGGGCCAGTGCGGTTTCACCGGTCATCAAATAGGCGCGTCCGAGCAGGAGTTGAACCTCGGCCGATTCCGGCTGATCTTTGAGGACGGACCGGAAATCCAGCGTCGCGTCCTTCCCGTTACGGCGCTGCAGCGCAATCTTTCCTCGCAGGAGCAACGCATCTGCAGAACGAGGATTCTCCTTCAGGATGTCCTGAATTTGCTGTGCGACCGCCTCTTGTTTGCCCGCTGCCCAGTCGAGAGACGCCAGCTTGACCTGCGCTTCCAAACCTGCAGGCTTGCCTTTGAAATCGCTTCGGACAGATTCGTAGGTCGTCCGCGCCTGTTCGGCCCGCTTCGTCCTTTCGTACAAGGTTCCCAACGCAAATTGAATCTTCGCCGAATGCGGGAGATCTTTCCGTGCCTGCTGGAGCGAGGTCTCAGCTTCAGCGATTCCGCGTCGCTTTGCAATGTATTCCGCCATAGCCAGGCGGCGTTCCTCATTGTCCGGATCGATCTGAATAGCCTCGCGCAGGATCGTCTCCGCTTTCTCGTATTGTTTCTGCTGATCGAAGATGGCGACCAGCCGAAGCCGGTGGTCCATGATCTTCGGCTCGAGCGATACGATCCGCCGGAGGATGGCTTCCGCTTCGGCGGGCTGTCCGTGCTTCACGAGAGTGATCGCCTGCGCGTCGAGCAGTTCGAGATTGTTGGGATGGGCGTCCAACCCCCGTTGCAGTACCTGCAAGGCTTGCGCTCCATGTTGTCGCGCCGTATAGAGGGACGCCATCAACAAGACCGCATCGACCTCGGTGGGCGCTTCAGCGATCAATTGTTCGGCTTTAACAGTCGCTTCTTCGATCTGCCCCGATATCGCTGTGCCCGCGATTTTGAGCGCCTGAGCGCCGACATGCTTGGGGTTTTTTGCCAACACTCGATCGGCCACCTGCCCGACCATATCGATCGCGCGAGCCTCAAGGTAGTACTTCCCGAGCTTGATCAATGCGCGATCGTGTTCGGGAATGAGTTCCACCACTTGTTGATATCCAGCCGCTGCGTTACGCCAGTTCTTCTCTTTCTCTTCCACTTGCGCATAGAGAAAATACGCTTCTGCATCTTTCGGATCGATCTTGAGGACGTTACGCAGAGCTACCCGCGCTTTCGAATAGTTCCCCTGTTCGAAATATTCCTGCGCGCGTAGCCGATACTCCGCCTTGCGCTCTTCCGGCCCTCCGCATCCGACCAAGCCGATCACGAGAATCCCGGCCATCGCTGCGATTATCCTCTGTTTCATAACTCTTCTCTCCTTGTTTGTTCGGCCATCATAGCCACCACGCGCGCACAACCAACCCAGTCAACATCCAGGCCGTCAACCATCCGAGCCGTGCGACTTCCGCGCGGGATACCGGCATGAGCAATTCGAACGCGAGAAATAACACAATCAGCTTAGCCGTCAACACACTCACGTAGACCTCGCCGACCATCAAATCAGGCAGAAACGGCAGCATGAGGGCAAGGAGCACAATCAAATAGTCCAGTGGGGTCGTTTGGAACCGGTCGTCTCCCGTCAAACGGATCGTCAGAACGACCAGCAACGCGAGAAGCGCAAATCCGGCATTGAGGGGCGTCAACAGGCCATCCATCGAGGTTCGAGGGACCATTTCGCTGTAATACATAATGAAGGTGCTGCCGATATACAGGCCGATTCGAATGGCCAGGGGCGCTCCTTTCGCAATGAACAGCCCCACCAACACGGCTGCCAAGAGGCCCGCCGCGATCAATCCCGCGTCGCGTGGAATCTCTCGGGGAATCGCGACACAGACCAGGAGGTAGAGGGGCACTATCCACTTCAAGGCTTGGAGCGGCCACCCATACTGCGATGGCGTCGCTGACGTCCTTGCGATGGTCGCCGGTGGAAGGATTGTGGCGATGGGCATCGTCGATTTCGAGCGCGGGGCGAAGACAAACAGAGACAGTACGGCGCCGGCGAACAATAGATAGGCGAGCAGAACTACGACGTCGGTCTGCCAGCAAAGCAGATAGGCGCAGCCGATCGACAAGCCTTGTGTCATATAAATGCTCGTCACGGCCTGGCGGTGCGTCAGCCCCATGGCCAAGAGTTTGTGATGAATATGGTTGCGATCGCCGACGAAGGGTGAGCGTCTTTCCAGGAGCCGTTGGCCCATCACACCCAACGTGTCGAGGAGCGGAATCCCCCACAGGAACAAGACAATCAACGGACTGTAGGGCGAGCGCGCGGGATCGACGAGAAGAAGAGCCGCCACGGCAAGATAGTGACCAAGAAATTGACTGCCTGCATCGCCCATGAACACGCGAGCCGGATAGGTGTTGAATCGAAGAAATCCCAAGAGGCTTCCAAGCACAGACACCATCAGCAACATCAGCATCTGATCGCCGGCCTGATAGGACAAATAGGCGATACCGGCGAAACTGAGCAGCGAGAGTCCGCCGGCCAGGCCATCGAGCCCATCGGCCAGATTGACGGCATTCGTCATTCCGACGATAAGGATCGCCGTGATCAGCGCCGCCACCCACACCGGAAAGGCCTGCTCGTCGAAGAATGGAATCGACGTGACCCTGACGCCGGCAAACGCGATGACAATCGCCGCCGCCAAGATCTGACCGGCGAATTTGATCCGAGGTCCGAGTTCCACACAATCGTCCCAGATGCCGAATATGAGAATCACGGCCCCTCCGAGCAGACTCGCCAGGACAATTTGATCTTTGGGCGCCCAGAGAAGCACCGCAGCAATCGTGCCGACGGCGAACGCGATCCCACCGACTTTGGCGACCGGCGCCACATGCATCCGGCGATCTCGGGGAACGTCGACAAACTGAAGCTTCCACGCCGAGGCAGTCAACGCCGGGATCAGCGCCATGCAGATCAACAACGAACCGATGAAACTGAAGAACAACGCGGTCGCCATCAGAGACTCACAGGGTCAGGATCAATCGGGCACATACGCCGGCAGTAATGGATGGACGACCGCTGCCATTTGCATGACACGCTGATCCGCCGTCCCTTCCGTTTCACCGGGCTGCACAGCAGCCACTAATCGAATCAACGCGCCGTCCGAACGCCCAATGGTCAGGGAATCCCACAGCAAAAAAATCTTGACGAGATATTCACTCGTCACCAGCCGGTTCCGCTGTTTAAACCAGTACAACACTACTTGCTTCTGCTCGCCCTTCTGGATGACCACGCGGTTCGCCCGAAACCCGCTCTCGGTCCCCAGACCGGACGGCACGATCACTTCATCGAGCGACGTGATTTCCCAGCCGCCTCCTGGAATACAGGTCTTGGGGGAATGCGTCGCCTGCCCTGATCGTTGCGAGCGATAGTAGGCCGCATAGACATTGATCGGTCCTCCGGCTCCCTGATAATTCGCCAACAAATAGTCGTCGAAGCGCAGCACATCGACATACTGTCGCTCCATCGCCATTGGCTCACCATGCCATGTAGCGAGATGCATGGGAAACTCGAGAAAGCTCTGGCGCGGAGGAGGTGTTTCCTCACGCCCGGCAACCTGGAACGAGATCACCGTGGTCGCGACGAGGAGCGCGGCACAAACCATGACCGGCCCCCTGACCGACGGAAGAGAAGGAACCGGAGACGAAACAGTAGAAGTCTGGCTCGTCGCAAAGAGGTTGGCCATGGCAGACTTGGATGATGAACCGATCTTCCCAAGCAGCCACAATTCAACACCCAACAGCGCCAGACTCAGGACAAACAGGAACCATCCCTCGAACGCGTGCATGAATCCTTCTGCAGCCCCATTCCCGAAGTACTCCACCAGCACACCGATCAAGCCGATTCGGAGTCCGTTCAACAGCACTGCCAATGGGATCGCCGAAGCCACCAGCACCACCCGCCGCCATATGCGGTCCTGGAACAGGTAGGCGCACAATACGGTCAAGGCCAGCAACGGAAAGAGATAGCGCAGCCCGCTGCAGGCCTCGACCACTTGTAGTTGCATCGGCCCTAGATCGATGACATTGCCTTCCCGGAATGCGGTGATCCCGACCAGCTGTAAACACCCGACGCCCAGCGCCGACGAGATCAGTTGCAGCGAAGACGAAAGGCCCTGCTGCAGCATGACAGGGGGAGGAATCATTAGGAGCAGATACCCCAGCGGGAAGGCCATTCGATAGGTTGCCGAGAGTCCGGCGATCGACAAGACCAAACCAACAAAGACAACCCAGAAAGAGAGATGCTGCAGAAAAAACAGCGTGGCGAGTTCCCCGACGAAGAAGAGTCCTGACCCGAGTGTCACCGGGAGAAGCCCCCACCACGTCGGCGCCAATCCAGCGGCCAGGATGTGCTCGCGGCGCCACCAAATCAGAGCCAGGGAAATGAAGGGGATGAAGATGCCATGGCTATAATCCTCGTTCTCCATCCATTCCTGAAAAAGAAAGGAGAGGCTATCCCTGTACAAGAGACCCAGCAACGCAACGACCCCGATCCCAATGAGGCCCCACGACAGCGGTGACGATCCGCGAAATTCTTCGTTGAGATTCTCGGACGAAACATCTGTGGGCTTCATGCTCTCCCTCTCCCTGACCATGAGTATTTTCTCAAACTCGCTGAGAGTTCAGTCGCCATGGAAAACACCTCCGCCAAACGATCGAACTTTGGGACGCTAAGTGTACAGCCAACCCCGCTATGACTGGGTCACCCAGGGCTCAATTGATCGTTAAAAAATTGTTAACTGCGCGGGCGCTGCCGGAACTCTGAGGGCATGCGCTACGTGAACGTGACAGCCGTTTCTGTGTTATCCGACCATGGCTTGCGGCTGGCTCAACCGCGTTCGTCATATGGCGCGACGCATAACTCAAGCGATTCGAGGAGAAGGCGAACTGGCAGGATTAGCAGGCTGCGGAAAAATTCGATTGTTGCGTGATACGCCGCGATCAACTCACGTGTCGTGTCGGTGTCAGAATAGCTCGCAGGATGCGCAAAAAGGCC
>JAKDNQ010000167.1 GCA_030456405.1 Nitrospira sp. | reverse complement strand
CGTGCCCTCAACCGGAGTAAGCTCTATCTCCTTGTCTCGTGGAGCCAGCTGTATCCGGAGGACGAAGAGTTTCTCGATTATGTGCAATGCGGAGAGTTTGTCGAGGATGGACGAGCGGCGCTCGATACCTTAGATGCGGCGCTCGACGGCATCGGCGGTGAACGGGCCAAGCTCAAGCTGGTGTTGCTGCGTAAACAGTTCGATCAGATTGAAAAAGTGGTCGCATCGGAATGCGTCAATTGGCAATTGAGCGATCTGCAAGCCGAGCATCGCCGCGTGTTCAGTAACGTGATCACGCTCGATTGTCCTCCCTATGAAACGCTATTCGGAAACGACCATGTGTTCGCACAATCGCAAGTGATGGGCGATATTGCCGGGTTCTATCGTGCGTTCGGTGTGGAATTATCCAAAGACATCCATGAACGGCTGGATCATTTGAGCGTCGAATTCGAGTTCATGCATTTTCTGGCCTACAAAGAATCCTATTCACGCTGTCACGATGGAGCGGACAAGACGCAGATTGTACTGGACGCGCAGAAAAAATTTGTCAAGAATCATATCGGCCGATGGGTCCCGCTGTTTTGTCGGATGTTGGTCAAGAAAGCCGGGTCAGGGTTTTACCAACACGTGGCGGACCTGATGGCGGAATGGATGGATTTCGAAGTGGCATTCCTTGGCGTCGTTCCTCAGCCCTACTCAGAGACCGATTATCGTCCGGCAACATTCAATTCTCCGGAAGGCCAGACCTATGAATGCGGTGCGCAGGATCAGGGAAACGAGCTGAGTCTGTTACTGAACGAAGTCGGCGCAGAGTCGTTCTTAGACAAGAAGGATCAGGGTAAAGACAAAGAGGGAGAGGGGCCGAGTGGGACGGCCTAATCGCTGTGTCTGTTTATTCTACTCTCTTATGTGTGGGGCGATGACGGTTTCGGGCAGCCGCTCTTTATTTTTCATTGAGAGGAGGCGTATTCTATGAAAAAAGAAGAGAAGCCGAAGCCACAGATACAGCCACAGAGCAACCGTTTGAGAATTGGTCTTCTGGTCGTGTCGTTGATCGTGGGTGTACTGTTAGCCCTTGTCTCTATCATGAGTAATCCGCATTGATTGTCGGTATGACTTGAGTGTTCTTTTTTTAATTGAGAGGAGGGGTATCCTATGAGTGTAGTGCAGACACACAGCAAGCGTGTGGTGCTCGGCATTCTTCTCTCTGCCTTGATCGTGGGCGTGATGCTGACGATCGGGCAGGTTCCGTTGGCTGTCAGCCAGCCGGTGACCATTCCGGCGAAGATGGTCAAGGGTTCGATTCCGATGGATGGCGCCAACCCAGTGTGGGAGGGTGTGCCTGGGGTGATCGTGCCGTTGAGCGGTCAGCTGATCACCACGCCGATGCACCCGAATATTTCGGTGAAGTCGGTGTTCGTGAAGGCCATGACCAACGGGAAGGAAATGGGTTTGCGTATAGAATGGCAGGATCAGACCAAAAACGATACGACCATCGGTCCCCAGGACTTCCGGGACCAGGCGGCAATCATGTTCCCAGTCAATACGGCTGGAGCGCCACCCTTCCAGTGCATGGGTCAGTCAGGCGGTACCACCAACATTTGGCGGTGGAACGCAGAATGGCAAAAGGACCTGGGCAAGGATAGCGCGGGCATCTGGGACGTGGACGACCAATACCCAGGCATTTTCTGGGATTACTATTTCGAGGAGCCGGCGGGCGGCGTGACCTATCCGGACCGGATCGGCCGAAGCCTTGGGCCCTTCAATCCTGGTATCTGGTCTGGCAACATCATGTCCGATCCGACGTTACGCGTCAGCTCAGTTGAGGATCTGAATGCCAATGGCTTCAGCACCCTCACGACGCAAGCGCATCAGGATGTCATTGGAAACGGTGTCTGGGAGCCTTCGGGTTCCATCAAGGGTGGTGGATACACTGGTCCAACCTGGCGCGTGGTGGTGAAGCGCACGTTGGAAACCGGAGATGCCAACGATACCCAGTTCAAGGCGGGAATGTCTGTACCCATCGCCTTTGCGGTATGGGACGGGAACAACATCGAGCGTAACGGTATGAAGGCCCTCTCCACCTGGTTTACCTTGAAGCTGTAGAGTAGGGAGCGATCCTAGAAGCAAGAAAACCCCAGTCTGGCGTTAGGCCGGGCTGGGGTTTTTAATTTGTGCATCGGCGCATAGGCAATGATTGACCTCTGTGTCCATAGCGGTTTGCGCGCAAGGTCCATCTATGTGCTACAACCGCCTGAGGCACGCAGAGCCGACGCGATTTGGATTGGCGCGCCTGAACTATTTTTGCTCGCGGAGTCCTTGTACCACCTTCTTCTCAATGTCGGCCCGTTGGTCGAATCGCTCGATCGGTGTGACTTGCCACTGCATGATGCCCCAGGCAGGAAGCGCCCGCACGAGAGCAGTCACCTCATCTTTCGACTTGGCTTCAACCACGAAGGCTCCAGTGAGAGCACCGGCGACGATCCCTCCGGCACGGATCTTGTCATCTTTTCCCAGACTTTCGATGGTCGGAATGACGAGCTTTTCGAGCTGCTCAGCCCGTTGCTCCGGGGTCGTCGGCGCTCCGGCTTGGGTCGCCGCGAACTCGACCAGATACAGCAGCCCCATGTCCGCTGCCTTGCTCTCAGCGGCATCACGCACAACGTCCCGCCGTGCGCCACCTTCGCCGAATACCGATTGGAGAGGCAGTGCAACGGTTATCGGTAGAACCAACGCCGCTGTCAGCACAACAGCCTTTGATCGCATGAATCGTGTCATAGGAATCACTCCTTTCCAAAGCAACGACAACGCCCGATCATGTCTATTGTAAATACTCAGATAGAGATATGGAAGTCCAATTGAACACAGAAAGTTTAGTGAGGAATGAACATTGATTTTTTAGGAACGGTGAGAGGTGCAGAGTTAGTTTGCTGAGTCTCTCGGAAAAGGCGAGTGTTTCCGAGGGTTGCATTTGGCCGATCCCGGAGTGTATAAAAATAGTCTGAATTTATTGAGAATTCATCTTATTTTCTCCCCAGTTGGTGGTGAATTGGCATGAAGGTTTCACTGCTCTTTCCTCCAACGTGGCATCCGTCACAGCCCTATCTGAGCCTCCCCTCGCTGACGGGATTTTTGGCGCAAGGCGGGGTCACCAACGTCTCTCAGCGCGATCTTGGGATCGAACTGTTAGATAAGGTGGCCACCCACTCCTACGGGGTGGGGCTCTATCACGAATTGGTCGATAAACAACGCATGCTTGAGCAGGATCGAACCGGTGAAACTGGGCCTGGAAGCGCTGAGCATTTGGCGAGAGTGGTGGAGTCGCTGGACCGCTTTCCCTATCTCATCGATCGGATTGAGCCGGCTAAGGAGACCCTTCGCGGAGAAGGCTTCTACGATCTCGAAGGCTATAAGGAAAGTCTTTTTCTTATCGATAAATGGTTGGAAATGTTCTCCACCCTCTATTTTCCAACCAGACTGACGGTCGTCGACAATCAGTTCGGCAACTGTTCCATCTATTCATCCAAAGATCTGATGAAGATCATCAGGGATGAAGCCCAGAACCCCTACATCCGGCTCTTTCGTGAGCAGTTCGTGCAGTCGATTGTCGGCGACCAGCCAGATTTGATCGGGGTGTCGATTACGGCGACCTCGCAGATTATCCCCGGCCTGACGCTCTGTCGTTTGATCAAGGAAGCCGCTCCGAATATCCACCTGACGATCGGCGGCAGTATCTTCACCAGATTGGTCGATAACGTGCGCCGTTGCCCGAGTCTCTTCGATTTGACCGACGATATCATCGTGTTCGAGGGCGAAACCGCCTTGCTCGAACTCGTCAATCAATTGGACGGGAAAAAAGATTTCAGCAAAGTCCCGAACTTGATCTATCGCCAGAACGGAAAGATCACGATCAACCAGCCGTTTTACTCTGAAAACATCAACCAATTACCGGCCCCGAACTACGACGGCTTCCCGCTCGGACTCTATTTGTCGCCGGAGCCGGTCTTGCCCGTGCAGTTCTCGCGCGGCTGCTACTACAAGGATTGCGCGTTCTGCGCTCTGACGCTGGATCACCAGAACTTCAGACAGAAAGAGCCGGGACGAACGGTTGAGGAGCTGGACTGGCTCAAGCGGCGGTACGGAGCGCAGCGCTTCTTCTTTACCGACGAGTGTGTGGCCCTCTCGCCGGCGAAACGGCTGTGTCAGCAGATCATCGACAAAAAGCTGGATATCAAATGGACCTGCGAGATGCGCTTCGAGAAACATCTCACGCGCGAACTTCTGGCGTCGATGCGGGATGCCGGGTGTTTGAAGATTGTGTTCGGATTGGAATCCTTCAATCAGCGTGTCATGGACTTCATGAAGAAGGGAATCAAGCAGGAATGGGTGCGTCGCATTGCCGACGATTGTGTCGATCTGGGCATCGCGGTGCATTGCTACATCATCGTCGGGTTCCCGACCGAGAAGGAAGAAGAAGCTAGGGAGACGATGAATTTTATCGTGGAGAACGAGCGGCTTCACGAATCGTATGGATTCTCTTGCCAGCCCTGCCTCTTCGATTTGGAAAAAGAAGCGCCGATCATGAGCGATCCCGGCAGCTATGGCATCAGGCGGATTATGCGTCCGTCTGCGGAGGACTTAAGCCTGGGTTTCTTCTATGAGGTATCGGAAGGCATGACGCCGGACGAAGCGGAGCGGCTGTATCAGCATGTCTATGAGAAGGTCAGTGAAGTTGTGTGCGAGTTGCCGTTCAACTACTCGATGGCCGATGGATTGTTATATATCGCGCGTGCCAAGGCCCAGGGAGTGCGCGAGCCGCAGCCGGCAGGGTCGTCATGAGTGTTCCCTGCGAGACAGTGCTCCTATCTCTTTCCGATCGGTATAATTCAGACGCGCCGCAAGGGTGTATGAAGTGATTGCCACGAATCCCACCATCGACCGGATTACAGGAAAGCTCAGCGATCAATCCCTGCTGTTTCGGTACACGATCAAGCTTGTTCTGATCGTGTCCTTTTCAGAATTGATTCTGTATCGGCTTGTGTCACGGCTGGGGATGCATCTCAGCAAGCTGGCCCAGGAACATGAATGGATCGTTCCAACTTTCACGGCACTGACACAGATTGGGCAGTGGCTGCTCAACGTTGTGGCGATTCTGCTATTTCTTGCCCTCAGTGTGGCCGCCATCAACCGGGTAGCCAGTCGTGGGTTTACAGGATCGAATAGGATTGTGATTCCCTGTGTCGCACTCCTGTTGCTCCTCACGGTGGGGTTTTTGTTGGTCCCGCCCGCCTTTCTGGGGTCGGCGATTTATAACATCGTGGCGC
>JAKDNQ010000166.1 GCA_030456405.1 Nitrospira sp. | reverse complement strand
AAAGCCGCCGTGAAGGTCCCGATCCATTTGCATTCACATTACACCTCAGGGATGGCCTCGATGACCTCCCTCATGGCAATCCTAGGCGGCTTGGATATGTTGGATACGGCCATCTCGCCATTGGCAGGCGGGACCTCGCATCCCTCGACGGAAACAGTGGTGGCCTCGCTGCGCAACACCCCGTACGACACCGGACTGGATCTGGCCTCGTTTCTCCCGATCACTGAACACTTCCGCACCGTCAGGCGAAAGTATCGGCAGTTCGAAAGCGAGTTCACCGGGGTGGATGCCGAGATCCTCACCTCGCAGATTCCTGGCGGCATGCTTTCGAACCTTGCTGCGCAACTGACCGAACAGAATGCGCTCGATCGGATCAAGGAAGTGCTGGATGAAGTGCCGCGCGTCCGAAAGGAAATGGGCTATCCACCGCTCGTCACTCCGACCAGCCAGATCGTGGGCACCCAAGCCACGCTCAACATCCTGACGGGCGAGCGATACAAAGTCATCACCACAGAAACCAAAAACTATTTCCTTGGACTCTACGGTCGGGCGCCGGGTCCCCTCGATCACGACATCATGGCCCGCGCGATCGGGGATGATCATCCGATCAAGACGCGACCCGCTGATCGGTTGGAACCTGAACTCGAAGCAGCCAGAAAAGATCTGCCTGACTCCGCCGCCTCAGTGGAAGATCAACTGTCATTTACTCTATTCCCCTCAATCGCCCGAGACTTCTTCGAGGCGCGTGAGAAGGGAGAGCTGGTGCTGGAACCCCTTGAGAGCTTCCTGCCCGGTGGACCGGCGGCGGCCACCGAACTTCATTTAGCTCCAGCCGAATTCAACGTGACCGTCCACGGCGAAACTTATCATATCGAGGTGTCCGGTTCCGGGAGGAAGGTAGCAGGCCGCAAACCCTATTACATCCGTGTCAACGACAAACTTGAAGAAGTCTCGTTAGAGCCGATTCAGGAAATCCTCGCCGGCGTACCGGAAGCTCCCGATGCCGGCAGCAGCGCCAAGCCCAAACGACCCAGGCCATCCAAGGCAGGAGACGTGGCGCCTCCAATGCCGGGTCGCGTCGTCAAAGTGCTCGTCGCAATCAATGCCAGAGTCAAAGCCGGCGCTCCCCTCTTGATCATCGAGGCCATGAAGATGGAAAGCCAGGTCCCAGCGCCGATCGACGGGACCGTGACGGCCATCCTGGTCGCTGAGGGCGACAACGTGAAGACGGATGAAACGGTCATCCAGCTGGCATAGTCTAGTCGCCCCGCATGTTCCCGATCGCGCATGCAGACAGCCTTATGCTGCCTTGCTCACCTTCATCCTGTTGTGTCCTATCATGACCGCCTGCTCGTCTCCCTCGTCGATTCCAACACATTTCGACGCCATTGAACGCATGCCGGTCCACACCGTCCTCGTCCATGGCCAGCGAATCGCCTATCTAGATGTCGGCGCAGGCCCGCCGGTCATTCTGATCCACGGCTTCGGGGGATCGATGTGGCAATGGGAATATCAGCAGCACCAGCTGTCGCAACACTTCCGCGTCCTCACGCTCGATTTGCCCGGCGCTGGACTATCCGATAAACCTGACATCGACTATCGGCCGGATCAGATGCTGGATTATTTTGTCGGATTCATGGATGCCATGAAGATTCCGCAAGCGACGTTAGTGGGCAATTCCATGGGTGCCGGCTTGGCTATCGGCATGGCGCTGACCCACCCTGCACGCGTTGCGAAGCTCGCGCTTGTCGATGGGCTACCGCAACATGTCATGGAGAAACTCACCAGTCCATCGGTGAGACGCGCTTTGGAAACCAGCGCGCCGTCCTGGCTCGTTTCATTCGGCAATACGCTGTTCGGCAGCCTGATGATCGAGTCCGTCCTACAAGAAATCGTGTATGACCCGGCGCTCCTCACACCGGCTGTACTCGATCGATCCAAACACAACCGGCGGCGCCCTGGACTCATCAAACCCATTATGACCGTCAGAGAAAACCTTCCGTTATGGGAATCTGGGTTTGCCACGCGCCTCGCCACAATCACGCATCCGACGCTGGTGCTCTGGGGCGAAGAAGATCGGGTGTTCCCGATCGCCGTAGGCGAAGAACTCCACCGGACCATCAAGGGATCACGATTCATCCGGATCCCCAAGGCAGGCCACATCCCGCAGTGGGAACGACCCGACGTGGTCAACCGGGAACTCATCACCTTTATTCGCCCCTAGCAGAGATGGTATGTTGTCCGGCACACGCGGGTCACACTTGTCCACACGCAGACAGGAGGATCATCGATACCCTACCGTGCCGGCATCGTTCTTCTGCAGCCTGCTAACAATACAAGTAACGGCACCGTATTCTCGATCACGCATTCACCATCGTTTCATTTAAGGAGGGTCATACTATGAAGACACCGTATCGAATACTCATTGGAGCCTCACTCTGCATGGCGCTCGGGTTGTCTGGATGCGCAAGCACCGGCAGCTCCAGTGGAACCAATTTTTCCTATAAGAACATGGCCATCGCTGACGGTAGTGCCGTGGCTGGTGAGGGCCGCACCGTCCTCTTGAAGGGAAGCCCCCTGATGCTATCGGGAACGGGTATCAAAGTTGGAGACACCCTCAGGGATGCCGTGCTCACACAGACGGACTTGGCGCCGATGGCCATCACCGACACAAAGGGCAAGGGCAAGGTCCGGATCATCAGCGTCGTGCCGTCGCTCGACACCCCAGTGTGCGAACAGCAGACCCACTACCTGAGCGAGAAGAATAAGGGGCTCGACAAGATGGTCGAGTTGGTGACCGTCAGCGTCGACACCCCCTTTGCACAAAAACGATTCGCGCAGGAAGCGCAGATCGCCAACGTCACCTTCCTCTCTGACTATAAGGATGCTGAATTCGGGAAGGCCTATGGACTCTTTCTCAAGGGCCCCCACATCCTGGCTCGTACCATCATGGTTGTCGATGCCCACGATACTGTGCGGTATATACAGGTCACCCCCGAATTAACTCAGTTACCGGACCTCGATGAGGCCTTCGCCGTCGCTAAGTCATTGATCACCGCAAGCTAGGCCAAAGAAAAGGCCGAGGTCCAGGTTGAGGTTGAGGAGAAGCGGACACATACTTCTCGTTAACCTTAGCCTTAACCTCGGCCTTCCTTTAGAATGAAAAGATGGCCCAATATGATCTTCTCGTCATAGGGAGTGGACCGGCAGGCCAGAAGGCTGCGGTCCAGGCCGCCAAGCTTGGCAAGACCGTCGGCATTATCGAGGGCAAAGCTGTCATCGGCGGGGTCTCCACCAACACCGGGACTATCCCCAGTAAAGCCCTTCGCGAAGCGGTGCTCTATCTCTCAGGCTTCCGGCAACGCAACCTGTACGGAGCCGGCTATCGTCTGAAAGAAACAGTCACGATCGAAGATCTCGCATTTCGCGCCAACCATATCATCAAGAACGAAATTGAGATCGCCCAGGTTCAGATGGCACGGAACCGCATCGACCTGATCTATGGATATGCCCGCTTCGTCGATCCTCACCGACTTCTCGTTCAACAGGGCGGCACGGCAACCGAACATTATGCCCATGTCATCGTGATCGCAGTCGGGACAGAGCCGACCAGACCGGCCAACATTCCATTCGATGACCATACGATCATCGATACCGATGGCCTCATCACGCTCAAACGGCTTCCCACATCGATCGTGATCGTCGGCGGCGGTGTGATCGGCACAGAATACGCATCGATTCTAGCCATGATCGGAGTGCAGGTCATTCTGATCGATAAGCGGCCACGCTTGCTTGAATTTGTCGACGCGCAGATCATCGACGCCTTGCAACGTCAGATGACCGACATCGGTGTCACGCTCTACCATGAAGAAGAAGTCGTCGCGGTCCGGAAAGATCCGGACGGACAGGTCACGGTCTCGCTGACACACCGGCCACCGATCACCACCACAACGCTCATGTATGCCATAGGTCGCATCGGCGCCACGAAGCGCCTGGGCCTGGAAGTCATCGGCATCATGCCGGATGCGCGAGGCCGCATGATCGTGAACGATCACTTTCAAACAGCAGTCCCCCATATCTACGCGGCCGGCGACGTCATCGGTTTTCCCGCCTTGGCTTCTACCTCCATGCAGCAAGGGCGCCATGCTGCCTGCCATGCCTTTGGCCATCCCGACCATACCGACACGGAGCTCCTGCCCTACGGCATCTATGCCATTCCTGAAATCTCCATGGTGGGACGGAATGAGGAAGAACTGGCCAAAGCAGGAGTCCCTTATGCGGTCGGCATCGCCCACTATCGGGAGATCGCCCGCGGACAGCTGACAGGGGATGAAACAGGTATGCTGAAACTACTGTTTCATCGCCACACCCGCGCACTCCTGGGTGTCCATGCCATCGGAGAAGGGGCCACGGAACTCATTCATATCGGCCAGGCCGTCATGGCCTACCGGGGAAAGATCGATTACTTCATCGACACGGTCTTCAACTACCCGACCCTGGCAGAATGTTACAAAGTCGCCGCGCTCGACGGCATCAATCGTTTGCCGAGGCCCTGGCCTGGGCGGACGCAAAGCGAAGGATCAACGGTCAAACGTGAGAGGACTGTACCCGACACATGAACATAACGACGTCGGTGCAGTCGCCGTCTTTTTTCGTCTGAGATCTGACAACTATCGTCTTCGCCTTATATGTTATACGCCCAACAAGGAGGGGTCCCTTGTCGTTTACAGATCGCTTAAGACAACTCGCCACACCCATCTGGGATGCCCAACTGACCCATCCCTTTGTCGTGGCATTGGGCAAGGGAACCTTGCCGGAACGTCAGTTCAAGTACTACATCCTGCAAGACGCCAGGTTTCTCGGTGACCTTGCCCGTGTGTTTTCTGCCGGAGCACTGAGAGCACCGGATTCTGAATCGGCCCTGCGTCTGACGAAGCTCGCCGAAGACACCATCGTTGTCGAGCGCAGCCTTCACGAAGGATACGGATCACGCTGGAACATGACCGCAAAGGAGATGACGGCGACACCTATGGCGCCGACGAACTATGCCTACACGCGGCATATGCTCACCGTCGCGCTTACAGGTTCCGTCGCGGAGATTACCGTCGTCGCCCTCCCCTGTGCTTGGATCTACTGTGTCGTCGGTCAGCATCTCTTGAAGCATGGCCAGCCGAAACACGATCATCCCTATCGAGACTGGCTGATGCTCTACGCCTCGCCCGAATTCGCCGAGGTCCAGCAATGGATGCGGAAGAAAGTGGACCAGTGGGCCAAGACGGCGGGGAAAGAAGAGAAGCGGCGGATGGAAGAGTCGTTCATCATCAGCTCGCG
>JAKDNQ010000165.1 GCA_030456405.1 Nitrospira sp. | reverse complement strand
AGCAAGACCGTCGCCGAGTTTTTTGCAGGAATAGGCCTGATGAGGGTAGGGCTGGAAAAGCAAGGTTGGGCTGTCAGCTTCGCAAATGATATCGACGATAAAAAACATGAGATGTACAAGCATCATTTCAGGGACGAATCGGATCATTTTTTGATTGGCGACATACACAAAATCCCAGTCGAAAGAATCCCAACAGTCACTTTAGCGACGGCGTCATTTCCTTGCAACGATCTCTCGTTGGCGGGGGCTCGTGCTGGATTGCAAGGGAAGCAGTCATCAGCTTTTTGGGGATTCATCCGCGTTCTTAATGAGTTGGATAAGCGGAGACCGCCTCTCGTGCTTTTGGAGAATGTTACGGGGTTTCTTAGCTCTCATGCGGGAAGAGATTTCGCAGACGCGCTGAAGGCGTTGAATCAGCTGGGCTACCTGGTAGACGCTTTCATTCTTGATGCGGCACGCTTTGTTCCTCAAAGTAGGCAACGCCTTTTTATTGTGGGGCACCTAAAAGATCGGGCTGATATTTCAGAGATTCATGAGCCGCTCTCGTTTTATGAGAGTGACGTACGCCCAAGAGCGCTGGCCGACTTCATTTTCACTCATCCAGATATAGGTTGGAAGGTTCGGAATCTCCCACCCCAACCCAGTATCAACAGTCAACTACAGGACCTACTTGAGGATATTCCGGATTCGTCGCCTCAGTGGTGGAGTGAGGAAAGGGCGCGATATCTGTTTAATCAAATGAGCCCGCGACACCAAGAAATTGCAAGGCGAATGATTAATGGATCCCAGTGGTCGTATGGGGCTGTTTTCCGTCGTGTTCGAAAGGACAAATCTATGGCCGAGCTTCGGACTGATGGCCTGGCTGGCTGTCTGCGGACGCCCCGAGGGGGGAGTGGAAGACAGATTCTTCTTAAGGCAGGAAAAGGAAAGTATTTTGCCAGACTGCTCACTTCTCGAGAGTGTGCGCGCCTCATGGGTGTGGGCGAGTACGCGATATCGGCTCCGCTCAACCAAGCTCTCTTTGGATTCGGCGACGCAGTCTGCGTCCCTGTTGTTGAGTGGATCGCTAAATATTATCTGAACCCGGTTGTAAGCGAACTCATTCGAGGCAGGGCGTTAACAGGGGTTTGGGAACACGCGTAGTTATGACCGACAAACAGAAAGTTATAAGTGGATTTTCCCGATGGTATGCACAGTTATCCGTTCACAGAGCAAGCGGTGGCCCAGCAAGAGGAACGATTGCGGCAGCGGTAGTCGTGTTAGAACGACTCAAGGAGAACTGCAATCTTAAGCTCGACTTTCATAGGGCTCCTGGAAAGTCTCAAATCAAAGGTGTAAGTGGCGCAACTGTTGCCCGCATATTATCTACATTTGGAGAGACCAGACCTTTTCTTAAAGAAGGTGGCAGGACAAATCGGGGCGGGCCAGGGGATATAGGGAAGATGTTGGAGGCCCTGAAATCGGTCGGATTAGACCGTTTCCCTGTAAACGAACGAAAAGAAATAGCAAGAGAACTTCAGTCATTTTTGGTTGCAAAGGTTCGTGAGTTTCACAACCGTGAAAGATTGAAGATTGTATTCGATGCATCGAAAAGCACGTGGCAAGCTATGCATGATCTTTTAGCTATGGCTCGTGAAACAGGGAAGGAAGGCCCTGTAGCTCAATATTTGGTTGGCGCAAAACTTGAACTTAGATTTCCCGACGTCGAAATCAGGAATGAATCATTCAGTACGGCTGACGACCAATCAGGGCGTCCAGGCGATTTTCAAATAGGAGACACAGCGTTCCATATCACGGTTGCTCCGATGCATGCGCTATATGAAAAGTGTAGGCGCAACATCGATAAGGGCTTTAGAGTTTACCTGTTGGTGCCCGATAGGTGTCTCATCGGCGCACGGCAGAATATTGAAACAATCATGCAGGGGCAGGTTGCGGTGGAGTCGATTGAGTCATTTGTTGGTCAGAACGTTGAAGAGTTGTCAATATTCTCCAAAAATAAACTGGCTGAGAGATTGGGTCGGTTACTTCAAACATATAATCGAAGAGTAAATGAGATCGAAGCTGATAAATCCATGCTCATAGAAATTCCCCACAATCTGCCACGTAATTGACGAATTCAACGATCTGCCACGTAAATTTTGTCAATTGCGGGAAGGAGGCACGCATGGAGGCCATTGAGAAATCTATTGAAGTGAACGTGCCTGAGTATACGGCCTATGCTCAATGGATGAAATTTGAGGAGTTTCCCCAGTTCATGGAGGGTGTGAAAGAGGTCACACGGCTGGATGGTAAGCGGTTTCATTGGAAAGCAGAGATTGCGGGCCAGGAGAAAGAGTGGGATTCGGAGATCACAGAACGGGCGGCGGATCAGCGTCTCGCATGGACGAGTAGCGGCGGCGTTATCAAGGGCTGGGCTATGACATTTCACCCGCTCTCGAATGCCAAGTCAAAGATCACCCTGCAAGTAGAGTATGACCCTCAGGGTGTCGCCGAACACGGAGGGGATGCGTTGGGTGTGGTGTCTCAGCGCATCCAGGGAGATCTGGAGCGATTTAAGGCATTAATGGAAAAGCGTTGGCGTCCGCCTGGCCGTGACACCATCTTCGATAATTTTCCCATGTAGTAGGTCTGGCCCTTATACTTGTCCTGACGAAGTCGGCCACCGATTCCGGGGCAACTCAGAAAAGGCGACCGGGTTCCGTCGAAATGGGTAGCCGACGTGCGTTGGAATCAATGGTCGGCATGGGTCGGAATATGCAGCCCCCGACCAGGATAGACCCCCAACTCAGCAGACAGAGCGGAACGCTCCATTGCCAGACAGTTCGTGTGAGAGGTTCCATAGGAGCTCCTTTGGTGTTTCTGTGAGCATCGCCCCCGATGGGTGGTGCTGTGTCTCGCCTTGCCGATCGAAGGCGAAGCCATGATATATCTCGGCGCGAAAGCCGCTCTTCACAGTCCACGTACCTAATCTAACCTGCAAGAAGGGTCCGGCAACCTAGGATCATCCATAGTATTTGAGAATTATCTCCCCCAAGACTTGTGGCGTAGGTCGCCGCTTGCCGAGTACCTCCCCTTGGACTGGAATGATGCGGTTGGACAAGGTACTACCGATATTGATGAGCGCCCCCTCCTCCCATGCGCCCTTTCAAATGACGCGCCCCTTCAAGCGAGCCATACACTGGATGCTATCAGCCCTCGATTACTGGAACGTTAGGAATGTGTCACATTTGGGTAAACATAGAGCAGGCTTTAAACGGGGTAATTCGGAAGCGAAGATGAAGGCAGGGTCAGGTCAGTGAGGGCGATTCCTTTGCTCCCGGAACCCTCACTTCAGAAAGTGGTCGTTCGAGCCACAGTTGGAATCACCTCATTGACTCACACGAGGTAGGAACGGTAAGAGCCAGCAAGAATTCGCGAGTGCCGTATCCGTAACGCTATGGATGTAAGCTCGGTTGCACCCGACGGCACATTAGCTCTTTCCCGCGGATGCTAGTCCTTGGGGTTGACATTTTATAATGGGAACACTAATATGTGTTCAAACACGTATTAGTGTATTAACCTGGGAGGACTTATGATGGACACCAAGATTCTTGCTTTCCGCACAAAAAAAGGGATAACCCAAAAACAACTTGCCGATTTAGTTGGAACGAGCCAGCAGCAAATCCATCGCATAGAAACAGGGAAGCAATCCGTTCGTTTTGATCTCGCCATAAGGATCTGTTCCGCACTCAGTGAACCAATGGAATCGGTCTTCCCGGACACCAAGAGGTCTTTAGAGAAATTGGGAAAGAAGTACGGAAAGTCTTTGGAAAAAAATCTCCACGACGCAGAATTTGGAGAAGAGATGGCCCGTGCAGCCGTGGATATGGATCCGCGCGAATGGACCTTTAAATATCGATTGCGCGGAGGCGCGACGGGTTGCCTGCCTATTAGCGGTACAGAGAAGGATCGTCTCTTTGGAGCCGTGCAACGCTGTGAAACGGATTCGTTCGTTGTCTTTGATTCCGGAGAGTCGACAATTATCTTGAACATGGACCATCTAATCTTTTGCCACTTCCTTTTCGAAGGGCCGAACACAATATATCCTGAACAAGAGCAAATTAAGGAGGATAGTGCGGTCAAGGTGTTCTTAGCAGACAGCAGTGAGCCAATGTCCTTCGATGTAGAGGCCGACGAACACGATGAGGACGACTCGGAAGAAATGGGACAGTTTGGGAACTTAATTTTTACAGCGGAGCACTCAGCAGGTGAAGATAATGTGGTGTTCCACTTCGAGGACTCTGATGGTGAAGATGTTTTCCTCCGTGGAAATGATACCGCGATGATCCAAATACCGCTTTGGGTCGTCGAACCTGATCTCCTTGAATTAGAGTATGAACAAACGAAGGAGTCCACGGGTAACGCATAGTCGATATGGCGAAAACGCGCCATAAATGGTGCCAAAACACCATGACACAGGATGATCTCTAATGAGTTGCGCCATTACGAATCTTCCCCTGTTATTGAGGAGATCGTCCTGGGTGTTTTGAGTGAGGTCTTTGTCGGGACTCTTAATCAGCGGCCTTTCGGCCATTCACTCCTTGATCTGGAACCGTTGACATCTAGGTGAAGAATTAAAAATTGTCAGTAGCCATTTCTCGGAAATAAGATGGCGCTCCCAAAGCAGGAGCAGGAACGAGATTCTACCAGACCGCACTATCCAGCTTACAGGTTTCGTGATTTCTCTTTTTCATCGTCGCTCCCATCTATAGCATTTGTTGCCAGATTGCTCCCTTGACAGGCATTACCATGATATGTAACATTTTGTGGCATGACGGAAAAACAGTTCAGACAGGCGCGGGTTCGGTTGGGGTACACGCAGGCGAAGCTGGCGGAGGTGCTGCAACTAAGCCGCATGACGATCAGCCGCTATGAGGCCGGCACGTGGGAAGTGCCCTTGCCGGTCGAGATGGCGTTGGACCAGCTAGGGTCGGCGCAGATTCCGATGTTGGGGATGGTGGCGGCAGGGGCGCCGATCGAACCGATCTCGCAAGCTGAACTGGTCGCGGTGCTGCCGCCGTTGTTGCGTGGGGGAGAGACCTTCGCGCTACGAGTCAAGGGCGAGTCGATGAAGGACGACGGCATTCTTTCAGGCGATCTGGTGGTGATACGGAAGCAGGGGACGGCGCGGAACGGGCAGACAGTGGTGGCCTTGGTCAATAACGAAGCGACGATCAAGAAGTACTATCGCAAAGATGGCCGGATCGAACTGCATCCGGCGAATGTGACGATGAAGCCGATCGTCGTGTCGGCACAGGATGAGTTTTCTATTCAGGGAATTGTCGCGGGCGTGATCCGCCATTTCAACGAATCGT